>JABDPD010000369.1 GCA_013042895.1 Boseongicola sp.
GCGCAACGCGCGAACTTCCGGTTTCCAGGAAATTGTCAAAAAAATTGCAAAAACTAAACGGAGTTTTGCTAAGGGTTTGAGGTGCGATGCACTTCAGCGAAGACATGCTCAGGTTGTGCGGACTAAACTGCGATAGGGTCGGTGCTCGCTTTGGCGCAGGGGCTGCCCGGCCACTCAACCACCAAGTTTCGACTAAACCCCGACCTTTTAGCTCGACTGTTCCGCGTTGCTCGAATGAGTAATCACCTACGAGTTGTTCACGGTAAGCGCAGCTTAGACCCCACCTTCTGTTGACGTGTGTATTCTGCGAGTCCGTGTCTCATGGATTTGAGGGAGTTTCTCCATGGAGACTATGACCGAGTTTCTCGTTGATGCGGTGCGCGCACCTAGGGGGCAACGACGTTGGCCTGACGGACTCAAGGCGCGGATTGTTGCAGAGACGTTGGTTGACGGTGCGACGGTCAAGGGCGTGGCCGAGCGCTACGACATGGTGCCCAGCCATTTGTCGGATTGGCGTCGGATGGCGCGGGAGGGCAAGTTGATCCTGCCGAACCTGGACGGCGTTTCCTTTGTTCCAGTGGCCATTGAGGAACCCGCCGCCATGCTTCCAGACGTGGTTGAAGCTGAGGTTGGCGTGATCGACTTGTTGAAGGGCGACATAACGATCCGCCTGGCTGCCGACACCTCTGCTGTGCGGATTGCCGAGATTGCGGCTGCGCTGTGATCCACCCGTCGCACGGCGTACAGATCTTTGTAGCAACCAGACCGGTGGACTTCCGGAAAGGCCACGATGGGTTGGCCGCACTGGTGCAGAGCCATCTGAAGAAGAAGCCGTTCGATGGGGCCGTTTACGTGTTCCGCGCCAAACGCGCCGACCGGCTCAAGATAATCTGGTGGGATGGGACCGGTCTGGTGATGGCATACAAGCGGCTTGAGCAAAATACGTTCAAATGGCCCGCCATCAAAGACGGTGTTTTGCGGCTGGACGCTGCGCAATTTGAAGCGCTGTTTGCGGGTCTCGACTGGCGTCGTGTGACATCTCTGGAAGCCCGTCCACCCGCTGCGGCAGAGTGACTCGGATGATGTTTTGCACGGGCGAACCACCCCTGATCTTGATAGATCACAGGCATGACTTCTGCCGCTGATCTTCCTGATGATATTGACGCGCTCAAAGCCCTGCTGATTGCGGCAGAGGCCCAGATCAGTGCACAGAATGCGACCCTTTCTGAGCGTGACGGCATCATCGAGCGCAAGAAAGATCGCATCATCCGTCTTGAGAAGCTGCTCGCCGACTTCAAACGCGCGCTCTATGGCGCGAAGTCCGAGAAGGGTCACCCTGACCAGTACCATCTTGCGCTAGAAGATATCGAAACGGCCATGGCCGTCGTCCATGCGGAAGATGAAGCAATTGACCCGCCCAAGACGTCAGGCGTGGCAAAGTCAGCCAAAGGGCGCGGTGTCCTGCCAAAGCACCTCCCGCGCATCGAAGAGGTCATAGCACCAGACGTCACTTGCGTCTGTGGAACCGAGCGTCACATCATTGGCGAAGATGTCAGCGAACGCCTGGATATCGTGCCCGCGCAGTTCCGCGTCATTGTCACGCGCCGCCCCAAGTATGCCTGCCGGTCCTGCGAAGCTGGCATCGTGCAAGCACCCGCCAAACCGCGCCTGATCGAAGGCGGCATGCCAACGGAAACAACCATCGCCAGCGTGATCGTCTCGAAGTACGCCGATCACTTGCCCTTGTATCGCCAAAGCCAAATCTATGCGCGACAGGGCGTCGATATTGATCGCTCCACATTGGCATTCTGGGTCGGCAAGGCCGCCCATGAACTGAAGCCTGTGCAGGACGCGTTGTTGGCTCATCTCAAGACGTCCAGCAAACTCTTAATGGATGAGACCCCCGCGCCGGTCCTCAATCCGGGAAGCGGCAAGACCAAGAAGGGATACTTCTGGGCGCTCGCCCGCGATGACCGCGCATGGAACGGGCCGGAACCACCCGGTGTCGTCTTCACCTACGCGCCGGGGCGATCCGGCAAATACGCATCAGAGATATTGCAGGGCTTTGGCGGCATACTGCAGGTGGATGGCTATGCCGGATACAATCGCGTGCTCGATTTGCGGGACAATCAACCTATCCAGTTGGCATATTGCTGGGCGCACGCGCGTCGCAAGCTTTATGAGCTGACCCACAACAATGCGGCCCCTATTGCAGAGGAAGGTCTTAAGCAGATCGCAGCTCTCTACCGGATCGAAGCAAAGGCGCGCGGTCAATCAGCTGAAGAACGCTTGGCCATCCGGCAGCAAAAATCTGCACCCAAGATCGCGGCCTTCAAAACCTGGCTGGATCAGGCCCGTCGTCAAGTATCCGCAAAATCCCCAACCGGCGAAGCCCTCAAATACATTGCCAAATACTGGAACGGGCTGATCCTGTTCCTGTCCGATGGTCGCATCGAGATGGACAGCAACGCCGTCGAGCGCACCATCCGCCCCATCGCCCTACAAAGAAAGAACGCACTCTTTGCCGGTCACGACGCCGGTGCCCAAAACTGGGCCATGCTCGCGTCGCTCATCGAGACCTGTAAACTGAACCAGATCGAACCACACAGTTACCTGACTGGTGCCCTCACAGCCATCGTCAACGGCCACAAACAGAAGGACATCAACCAACTGCTGCCGTGGAACTACGCCGTATAGGTGGGGTCAAAGCACCGCTTACGTTTCATCTGTCCCGCGCATCTTGACCCCCACCGTTCTCCTGCAGAGCAGGAATCATGTTCTCAAATCGTTGTCCAGAAG
>JABDPD010000379.1 GCA_013042895.1 Boseongicola sp.
TCGCAAATCCGGGAAGCCATTTCAGACGGCGTTGAAGAATATGAAGAAGCTTTGTCGTCGGCTGGGGCTTGGGCTGATGACGGTGCGCATGAAGGACGATCTGGTGGAAGTGCATTGCGATCCGGGGCCGTTTCAGCCTCGCAAGATCAAGGCGAAAAAGACGCGGCTTTTACGTGAGTTTGCGCGGCGCACGGGGGATCCAAATGTTGGTGGATCGGCGCGCGATGGGGCCATGATGACGGCCTATCGTCAGGATGCGCAGGCCTGTGCAGTCTATCTGTTCGAACACGGTGCATCGAAAGGGGCCGAGATCGCCAAAGCCACAGGGGTGACAGTGGCGACCCGGCTGATGCGGGACAATCACTATGGCTGGTTCGAACCGATTGAGCGCGGTGTCTATGGTCTGACTGAGACGGGCGCGGTTGCGGTAGAAGCGATGGACGGGGCTGAGGTTTTGCGTCCATGAATTTCGAACTGATCCAGTCAATTGGACCGACGCTGATGTTTGCGGCCGTCGCATTGGCGTTGTTTGCGGGGTTCGTCAAAGGCACGGTGGGTTTTGCGCTGCCGATGATCATGATCTCGGGGCTGGCTTCTTTTCTGCCGCCCGACGTCGCGCTGGCTGGGCTGATCGTCCCTGCGGTGGTGGCGAACCTCTGGCAGGCGCTGCGCAACGGGCCGGGGGCGGCAATGGCCTCGGCGCGCGTGCATTGGCGGTTCTTGATGATCCTTCTGGGCTTTATCGCAGCAAGTGCGCAGCTGGTCGCGGTGCTTCCTGCTTCGGTCTTGTTCCTGATCCTCGGGGTTCCCGTTTCGACCTTCGCGCTGATCCAACTGATTGGTTGGCGCCCGAGGATCGACGCCAGGAACCGCCGACCGGTTGCGATGGGCGCCGGCGCTCTGGCGGGCTTTCTTGGAGGCATATCCGGCGTCTGGGGGCCACCGTTGGTGCTCTATCTCACGGCGCTCAGCACTCCAAAGGCAGAGCAAATGCGCGTCCAAGGCGTGGTCTACAGCGCAGGTGCGATCATGCTCGTGCTGGCGCATCTGAAATCAGGTGTGCTGACCGCGCCGTCGGTGACCTTGTCGTCAGCGCTGCTTTTTCCGGCCCTTATGGGGCTCTACATTGGTTTTCGGGTGCAGGACCACATGGATCAGGACAAGTTCCGCAAAATGACGCTTCTGGTTCTGGTCGTCGCCGGTCTCAATCTGATCCGACGCGGGCTCATGGGCTAAACTGCCCATTCACCCTTTCCAAAACACCACGGACTTCGAGGCAGATCCCCAATGGATCGACGCGCGTTAGTGCGGCGAAACGATATCAGCCGATCGCAACAGCGCGGATATCGTCGTCGATATGGCTTTCGTATTGCCCAAAGTTCTCGGCGAACATCGCTACAAGTTTGGCCGCCTGACGGTCATAAGCTTCTCCGTCGTCCCATGTGCGTCGCGGATCAAGGAGGATGTCCGGCACAGTCGAGGCCTTCACATGGGTCGGTACTTCAAAGCCGAAAAACCTGTCTTTACGGTAATCCGCGCTGGCCAGTGATCCATCGAGAGCCGAGGTCAACAGTGCACGTGTCGCCTTGATTGGCATCCGACTTCCAGTGCCGTAAGCGCCGCCGGTCCAGCCGGTGTTCACCAACCAGCAGGTAGCGCCATGGCTGGCGATTTTTTCGCGCAGGAGTGCGCCGTAAACTTCGGGGCGGCGTGGCATGAAGGGTGCACCAAAGCAGGTCGAGAACGTCGGCTGAGGTTCAGTCACTCCACGCTCGGTTCCGGCGACCTTTGCGGTGAAGCCGGAAAGGAAGTGGTACATCGCCTGCGCCGGAGTGAGGCGCGCAATCGGCGGCAGAACGCCGAAGGCGTCGCAGGTCAACATAATGATGTTCTTGGGGTGCCCGCCGATCGCTGTTTTGGAGGCATTCGAGATGTATTCCAGCGGATACGCGCAGCGCATGTTTGCGGTCAGGCTGTCATCCTCGAAATCCAGCTCCTTGGTTTCGGGGTCATAGACCATATTTTCGATGACTGTGCCGAACTTCTGCGTGGTATCGTAGATCTCGGGCTCGGCATCGCGGCTGAGGTTGATCGTCTTGGCATAGCAGCCGCCTTCGAAGTTGAACGAACCGCGATCGGACCAGCCGTGTTCGTCGTCACCGATGAGGACCCGCTCTGGGTCAGCCGACAGCGTGGTTTTGCCCGTGCCGGAAAGGCCGAAGAACACGGCCGTGTCAACGGGATTGCCTGGCGCGTGGTTGGCCGAGCAGTGCATCGGCATGATGCCCTTTTCCGGAAGCAGGTAGTTCAGAAGTGTGAAGACCGACTTCTTGTTCTCGCCAGCGTATTCGGTGCCACCGATCAGGATCAGTTTCCGGTCGAAGTTCATGGCGATGACGGTTTCGGACCGGCAGTCGTGTTTTTTCGGGTCGGCACGGAAGGATGGCGAGTTGATCACGGTGAACTCTGGCACAAAGCTGTCGAGTTCTTCCCGCTCGGGACGGCGCAGCATGTGGCGGATGAACAGCGAGTGCCAGGCAAGCTCGGTCACAACGCGCACGTCAAGGCGATGCGCCGGATCGGCACCGCCGAAGAGGTCTTGCACGAAGTAGTCGCGCCCCGCCATGTGGGCGATCATGTCATTATAGAGTACGTCGAAGCCTTCCGGCGACATCGGGCGGTTGTTGTCCCACCAGATCGTGTCTTCCACCGAAGGAGTGCGCACGACATGTTTGTCGTTGGGCGAGCGGCCCGTGAACTTGCCGGTTGAAACAAGGAATGTACCGCCTTGACCAAGTTCGCCTTCGCCGCGGCGAAGCGCCTGCGTGATGACGTCGGGTTCAATGAGGTTGTAATAGACCTCGCCCAGACCCGTTATGCCTTGTGTTTCAAGCGTGTGATTGGTGTTCACTCGGCCCCGTGTCACGGCGTCATTCATGCCCCGTCGCTCCCTTTCGCGATACTAGCGTGTGGTCCGGGCGGCCGCCCGAAGCACGTTTCGGTGGTATTGCGGCCCTTATAGACAGGCGATTTTGAGCTTGAACAGGACGCAAGCGCACAGTTAGCGCCACCAAATCGCAAGGCGGGCGGGTTTAGCGCCAACATGCACATTTGCGAGACAAGATTTTCGCGAAATCCGGCCCAACCTGTGGCGAATTAGCCAATTCTCAACAAAAACAACGTTCTTCTTGCGTGGCGAATACCCCTGATTCGCACATTATTGTTGAATTACCGCAAAGCAGACACGAGTATGCCCAGAAAAAGACACGACAGAATGCGCCATTCATAAGGCGCTTGAGAGCAGTAAAAGGAAATAACGCATGTCCAAAATCGCTTTGGTCGATGACGACAGGAATATTTTGACGTCTGTATCTATGACGCTTGAGGCCGAAGGCTTTGAGGTCGAGACGTATAATGATGGGCAAGCGGCCCT
>JABDPD010000380.1 GCA_013042895.1 Boseongicola sp.
TTTCGTATGTTGCCCGAGGTGTAACGTTGGGTTTGCGCTATCCTGCTCTGGAGCGTGTGGCGCGAGCCTAAATGATATCGAGCACCGCTTCCGGTGGGCGACCGATACGCGCTTTGCCTTTGGAAAACACAATGGGTCGCTCGATCAGGATGGGATGCGTGGTCATTGCCGCGATGAGGGCATCGTTATCGGTCACGTCTTTCAAACCTAAATCTTTGAACAGCTTTTCGCCCTTGCGAAGCAGGTCTTTTGCCGGAAGATCGAGTTGCACAAGCGCCCAGTGAAGCTCGGCCTCGGTGGGGGGCGATTGCAGATAATGGCGAACCTCAACCTGGGTGTTGTTCGCTTCCAACAAGGCGAGTGTTTGGCGTGACTTTGAGCAGCGTGGATTATGCCAAATAGTGACCGTCATGCGTAATCCTTTGCGGCCGTTCCGACGGCCTCGTTAATGTGTTTGAAGCCGTCGTGTGCGAGGCGTTCGTCCAGGCCCTGCACAATGCGCGGAACGAGCGAAATCCCCCAATAGACCATGGCTGTGTAAAGCTGGACTGCAGATGCCCCGGCGCGGATTTTAGCGTAGGCGTCTGCGGCGGAGGTGATGCCGCCAACACCGATGAGGGGGATGTTGCCGCCTGTTTCGAGGTAGAGGCGTGCAAGTACGCGGGTTGACGGCGCGAACAGGGGCCGGCCAGAGAGGCCCCCAGCTTCGTCTTTGTGAGTGCTTTGAAGGCCGTCGCGCGACAGCGTTGTGTTGGTTGCTATGATTGCGTCGACGCGCGTTTCGGCGGCGACCTGCGCGATCTCAGCGATTTCGGCATCAGTAAGATCGGGAGCGATTTTGAGGAACACAGGCGTGTCGCCTTTGATGTCGATAACTCCAGTCAGAAGTGCGCGCAGGGCGTCTGCACCTTGAAGATCACGGAGCTTTTCCGTGTTGGGCGACGACACGTTAACCGTTGCAAAGTCGATGTGTGGCGCGGCAACTCGCATGACTTCGATGTAATCGCGCGCTCGGTCAGAGCTGTCTTTGTTTGCGCCGAGGTTCAGGCCTACCGGCAAGTCGTGCGGGCGCTTTGCAAGACGCGCTGTGATGGTCTCGACGCCTTCGTTATTGAAGCCAAACCTATTGATCGCTGCGCGGTCCTCTGAGAGGCGAAACAAGCGCGGGCGTGGATTGCCCGGCTGCGGGCGGGGGGTTGCTGCGCCGACTTCGAGAAAGCCGAACCCGGAACGCATCAAAGGGGCAACCGCCTCGGCGTTTTTGTCAAATCCTGCAGCCAATCCCACCGGGTTCGGCATCGTCAGACCGGCAACTTCGGTTGCCAATGCGGGGGATGTAGGTGGGTCGATATTTGGAGCAAACGGTGAGCGTAGCGCCCTAAGAGCAAGACCGTGAGCGGTCTCGGGATCGAGGCGACGAAGGACGGTGAGCCCGATGCGTTCGATGAGGCTCATTCCACGCCCTCAGGAAGGATATGTCCCTCGGGACAGCGCAGATAAACACGAGCCCACTTGACGTCTGAAAGGTGGAGTGGGCGGTAAAGATGCGGGAACAACTGGATGCCGCGCGACGGCTCCCATTTCAGGTCTTCGCCTAGTTTGTCGGCGTCAATGGCGAGCACAATAAGGTCCCCGTCATCGGCAAAGTGTTTGGCGGCCGTTTCGGTGATCTGCTCGGCCGTGGAGAAGTGAATGTAGCCGTCTGTGACGTCGATTGGCGCGCCGTCTGTTACGCCTTGCACGTGCAGGGCCTGCCACTCGGATGGGCGGAATATCTTGAAAATGAGCATGGGACTGTCTCTGGCGCGCGTCGTGCGGTCGGTCAAGCGAGTTTACGTCAGGTCGTGTCATCTTTTTTTGACTCGGGCGCGCTAACGGTTCAGAGTTGAATTTGATTACGACAGGGGAGTCTTCCAAAATGATCAAACACATGATGACCGGCGGAGCCATTCTGGCACTGAGCGCTGGCGCTGCTATGGCTGATTTCAGCATTACGATATTACACACGAACGATTTCCACTCGCGGTTTGAACCGATCAGTCGGTTCGACAGTGGCTGCGGCGAAGACGACAACCTCGAGGGCAAATGCTTTGGTGGTTCGGCGCGGATGATGACAGCGATCGAAACCGCTAAGGAGCGTACCGACAACTGGCTCCTGGTTGACGGCGGCGACCAGTTTCAGGGCACGCTTTTCTATCAATACTACAAGGGTGCTGCTGCCGCTGAGATGATGAACAAGATGGGCTATGACGCGATGACCGTGGGTAACCACGAGTTTGACGATGGTCCTGAAGTCCTTCGCGGATTTGTCAACAACACGAACTTCCCAATCCTTATGTCGAACGCTGACATTTCTGGGGAGCCTCTGCTGGATGGTGCTATCCAGAAGTCGACTGTGATCGCAAAAGGTGGTGAGCGGATCGGTCTGATCGGTTTGACGCCACAGGATACCGATGAGCTTGCAAGCCCCGGTCCAAATGTGACCTTCACTGATCCGGTTAGTGCGGTTCAGGCCGAGGTCGACAAGCTGACTGAGATGGGCGTGAACAAGATCGTTGTTCTGTCGCACTCGAGCTATCAGGTTGACCTGCGCGTCGCTGAAGGCACGACCGGCGTTGACGTGATCGTTGGTGGTCACTCGAACACGCTCTTGTCGAATGTGAACGCTCGCGCTGCCGGTCCATACCCTACTATGGTTGGTGATACAGCCGTTGTTCAGGCCTATGCCTACGGTAAGTATCTCGGTGAATTGAAGGTCGTCTTTGACGATGAGGGTGTGATTTCATCCGCAACTGGTGAACCGATCCTGCTGGACCGGTTTGTGTCGGAAGACGATGGCACCAAGGCGCGTGTGGCCGAGTTGGCGGCGCCGCTGGATGAGATCCGCAACACTGTTGTGGCATCTGCTGCGGCACCGATTGAGGGTGACCGCTCGGTTTGCCGCGTCGAGGAATGTCCGATGGGCAACCTCGTTGCGGATGCCATGCTGGAGCGGGTGAAGGATCAGGGTATCCAGATCGCATTTGCGAACTCGGGCGGTATTCGTGCGTCGATTGACGGTGGCGAAGTGACCATGGGCGAAGTGATGACGGTGCTGCCGTTCCAGAACACTTTGTCGACGTTCCAGGCAACAGGTCAGGTTGTGATTGATGCGCTGGAAAATGGTGTGAGCCAGGTCGAAGATGTGGCCGGGCGTTTCCCGCAAGTTGCGGGCATGAGCTACACTTGGAATTCCGCTGCTGAGCCAGGAAGCCGCATCGTTGAAGTGCTGGTTGGCGGTGAGCCGATTGACCCAGCGGCGACCTACGGCATCGTGACGAACAACTACGTTCGCAACGGCGGTGACGGATACAAGATGTTCTCAAGCGAGGCGATGAATGCCTATGACTTTGGACCGGATCTTGCGGACGTTCTGGCCGAGTATATGGCGGAAATCGCGCCTGCCAATCCGATGGTCGAAGGGCGCATCACCAAGCAGTAAAAGTATTGCGGCGCAGGGGGTTATCACTTTGCGC
>JABDPD010000381.1 GCA_013042895.1 Boseongicola sp.
AACAACAACAATCCCGCCCCAAAGATAAGGCGCGAATTCGTTCTCGAATCCGCGCCCTGATGTCGAACCGAATGACATGATATTTTAGGTCTGCTTCGAGACCTGCGTGAACTCAAGCTCAACCGGCGTGGCGCGACCAAAGATCGACACTGTCACCTTCAGGCGCTGGTTCTCGTCATCCACGTCTTCCACAGTGCCGTCGAAGTCCTCAAACGGACCGTCGTTGACTTTAACCTGTTCACCAACCTCAAACGAGATAAGCAACTTCGGAGCGCTCTCGCCCTCTTCCACGCGCCCGAGAATCGCCTGAACCTCAGAATCCCGCATTGGCATCGGACGGCCCTGCGGCCCAAGGAAGCCGGTGACGCGGTTGATCGAGTTAATCAGATGATAGCCCTCGTCGGACATCTCCATGCGCACCAGAACGTAACCTGGCATAAAGCGGCGCTCGGCGGTGACTTTCTTGCCGCGTCGGATTTCGATGACCTCTTCGGTCGGCACCAGAACCTCTTCGATCTGATCCTCAAGCCCCGCATCAATCACGGAATGACGGATTTGCTCGGCAATCTTCTTTTCGAAGTTCGAGAGCACGCTCACCGAATACCAGCGTTTCGCCATGATTCTATCGTCCTTATCTGCCGCCGGGGAGTCCCGGAAATAAAAGGGGCGTGCAACTTGGTGCACGCCTCAACAAGGGGCAATTACACGGCATCCAGCCCCGTTTCAAGTGCTGTTCAGCATTGAACTGTCGCCGGAACCAGCCAAAGCTTGCGCGGAGATTTCAGAAGAAGGGGCACGACATGGCAAATGAAACTTATCTCGTCACCGGAGCGATGGGGTGCATTGGCTCTTGGGTCCTGCGCCATCTAACGGATCAGGGCGCACATATCGTTGCGACAGACTTGCAGGACGACCCGGTGCGCGCCCGGCTTTTGTTGAGTGATGCGGAAATCGCCGACATCACATGGGAACGCCTTGACGTTACCGACACCAATGCCGTGTCATCGGTTGTGGAGAATCATCAAATCTCTCACGTCGTTCATCTCGCGGGTCTCCAAATCCCTTTTTGCAGAGCGAACCCGCCATTGGGTGCTGCAGTCAACGTCACCGGAACCGTCAATATCTTCGAGGCCGTCCGCGCCCACGACGTAAAAGGTTTGGCCTACGCCAGTTCGCTCGCCGCTTTGGGCGCTCCGGAAACTTATGACACCTGGCCCCTGCCCGACGCCGTCCGCACTGACCCCGCAACGCTCTACGGCGTCTACAAAGTCGCCAACGAGGAAACCGGACGGATCTATGCCGCCGACTGGAATGTCGGAAGCATCGGTTTGCGCCCATACACAGTCTATGGTGTTGCCCGCGACCAAGGCGTGACGGCTGACCCCGCCAAGGCGATCCTCGCTGCTGCTGCCGGGGTTCCGTTCCACATCCGCTTCAGCGGGCAGGTTGCACTACAGCACGCCTCGGACGTGGCACGAATTTTCATCGGATGCGCCAACGCAGAGGCAACGGATGCGCATGTCTTCAACCTGCGTGGCGACGTAATCGAGATCGCAGACTTTGTTGAGATGCTAAAGGAAGTTGAACCAGGCGCAAAAATCACCTTCGAGAACGACAGCCCACTGCCCTATCCGGCAGACCTCAGTGACGCAGGCCTTCGGGGGTTGCTCAAGCACGTCCCCCACACTCCCGTGCGAGAAGCAATGCAAAACGACATCGCCGCCTACAGAGACCTGTTGGCGAGTGGCAAATTAGATTTGAAGCAATTGGAAGGGTAACGGCCTAGCCGAACATCGTCAGGATACCTTGCAGGCCCTGACGGATGAGAAAGTCGACAAGAAAAAAGAAAGCTGCTGTCACGATCGACAGCAGAAAGACCATTGACGAGGTCAGCGCAACTTCACGACGCGTCGGCCAGATGACCTTGGAGATCTCTGCTCGGGTTTGCTGAAGAAATTGAAGCGGATTGACCATGGCTACACTCTTTGTCGAATTAGAGGGCCAGATACGCGCTTGCGTCGGGCTTTTCAACCCTTGGTGAAGACACGTTCCGGTGTGGTGTTTGCTCGGCCTAAATGTCGAGCAGCCACGCCGCCCGCACTACCCTTGCAACACCTGCGCCATGTTCCCTCGTCGGGTAATGTCGATGTTCACAACCTTGCGCGTGTCGCGATCCCCATCAACACGGCGAAACGAGAAGCGCGGTTCAGGCATATTGCCCTCTTTCATCACCCACCTCACAATCCCGGCAGTCAGGCCCTTATAGGGCGCGATAAGATCAATAATCCAAAGCCTATCTCCCGACTTCCAATCCGCAAAAGTAAACCCCTCGCCTTCCAGATAGCGTTCTTCGGCATCCTGAGACAGCCAGGCCCATGTCAGCGCTCCGCGTGGAATACCGTCAAAACGGAAGATCTTGTACTGTCCCAACAGGATCGGCGGTTCCAGCGCGGCTTGCAAAATCGAGACCGACATCTTTCGATGATGCGCGCTGCGCATCGCCAGAAACGCAAAATCACCATATACCCTCAACCGCTCCTCGGTCGGAAACTCGGGTTCCCGCGATTCCTTCATGCCGCGGTCGTCGCCTTGTCGCCAAGTGCCGAGGCCAACAGGCGGGCCTCCCAGACTTTCAATCCGGGGCGTGCAGCAGGGCCATATGTCGCCGGAGTTCTGGCCTGCGGAACCTGCTCCAACAGCGCTTCAACACTTCCCTCCCCGATTAGCCGGAAACTCCACAAACCGGGATAAAAACTCTCAGTCTCGGCCCCGTTCGTGAGGATAATCTGGTGCTGGTCAAACAAGAGGTGAAAGTAATCGACACCTTCGCGCGCAGGATCAACCGAGACACCCGGCAGCCCGACCAAACCGATCGCCGGTGCCAGAACTTCAGGCTCACCGAACAATAATTCCGTGCGCACGCCGCCCATGACGATGCGGTGCTGCGGGGAAACCACCAAATCATGGACAGGAGTTCCGTCGCCAAGCGCTCCCGCTTTGATCCGCACAGGTCGCATTGAAGGGTCCGCTCGGATCTCCTCGGCCGAGATCTCGCGCTTTCCGAGCCAGCGCAGAGTCTCAAGATCACCCTGAGGCGTACGAATTCGATCTCCAACCTCAAGCGTTTCCACTGGCTTTGGCCCGCTTTCGGTCTCAACCATCGTGCCGCGCGCCAAACAGACGAGGATCTCAATGACCACCGTATCCGTGTCAGCGTCGCCGCCATCCGAGCCCGTCACAGAGAAACTTATGGTCTGGTCTTGACCCGACTGGATCACCGCCTGCCGGTCGATGGTGAACGTAAAGGTACCGTCCGTCGTGTTGAAGGAAAGCGTTCCGAAAGCCGAACTGCTTAAGGGGCCAAAGACATAACCATCCGGCGCTTCGCCACTGCCGCCAAGCGTCACGTCAAAGTCACCCTCAACAACTGTCACCGATGGATCAGACAAGTCCGCCGTAAAGGTCCAGGTATCCAACCCCGCCGTTCCCGACCCGACCGCTCCCGTTGTCTCACTGATATTGTACGCCATACCGTTTCAACCTGTGCACCCTGGCGGCAGGATAGCAACGATCCAATTTGTGCGGAAGGACTTTGGTGGTCTTGGCAGGGGCTGAGGGACTCGAACCCACGACCCTCGGTTTTGGAGACCGATGCTCTACCAACTGAGCTAAACCCCTAAGACCGAGGCCGTGGTTAGTCGGTTGCCGATAGGGAATCAAGCCGCTTTCAGGTCCAAAGCCCTGGAATCGCATCACACCGCTTTGCGAACGCTGCTTTTTTGCTAAAGTCTAAGAAAAGGCGGGGGACCTCATGAGTTATTTCGACGTTGACGTGTACTCCAGACAGGTCACCACGACATCACCAGACGCTCAGATATGGTTTGACCGTGGCCTTATCTGGTGTTTCGCTTACGCTCACGAGGAAGCCGCCGAGTGCTTTGAAAGAGCGATCAAGCGCGACCCGAACTGCGCAATGGCACACTGGGGTTTGGCCTATGCCACCGGCCCCAACTACAACTTGCCGTGGGATTTGCGCGATCCGACCATGCGCGAAAACTCCCTCGCAGTCGCCTTCGACGCGGTTGAGGCCGCACTCGCCTGCACAAACGTCTCCGCATCCGAAAAGGCACTCATTGATGCGCTACAAACTCGCTTCCCCCAGCGCGAACCTACAGACCTAGATGTCATGCGAGGCTGGAACGACGACTTCACCGAAGCAATGCGCAGAGTTCACGCCGACTACCCGGATGACCTAGATGTACGCACGTTCCTCGTTGAAGCCATTATGAACCGCACGCCCTGGCAGATGTGGGATCTGGTCAGCGGCCAGCCCAACCCCCAAGCCGATACACTTGAGGCCCAGGCCTTGTGCGAAGACGCCATGCGCGACGACCCCGCCACATGGAAACACCCAGGCCTTCTGCATCTCTATGTGCACCTCATGGAAATGTCGCCAACCCCGGAGATGGCACTGAAAGCGGGCGACGTCTTGCGCGAACTTGTGCCCGATTCCGGCCACCTTGCCCACATGCCGACCCACATCGACATCCAATGCGGCAACTACCACGACACCCTGTTCTGGAACCAACGCGCCATGGCGGTTGATGCCAAATACAAGGCCAGGAACGGCAGCGAGAACATTTACACCGGCTATCGCATCCACAATAGCCACTTCGCCGCCTATGGCGCCATGTTCCTCGGCCAGATCAAACCCGCGCTGGCCGCCGCCGAGGCCATCATCGAAGACGTCCCTGTCGACCTTCTGCGCGTCACATCCCCACCGATGGCCGATTATTTCGAGGCCTACGCTGACGTCAAAGACCACATCCTGATCCGCTTCGGTCGCTGGCAGGATATTATCGACATGGACATGCCCGACGACCCCGAGGTCTACCGAAATCTCACGGCAATTCGCCACTACGCAAAGGGCGTTGCATATGCTGCGACGGGCGACGTTGAAAATGCCGAAAAACATCAGGACCATTTCTACAAAACACGCGCTTTGGTCCCCAAGGCACGTAAACTGCACAATGTCGCCTGCTACCTGAAGTACGAGGTCGCCGAATGCATGCTGAAAGGCGAAATCGAATACCGCAAAGGCAACTATGACGAAGCCTTCGCCCAGCTTCGCCTATCAGTCGCTCGCGAAGACGCCCTGCCCTACGACGAACCTTGGGGCTGGATGCAGCCTACACGCCACGCACTCGGAGCGCTTCTATTCGAGCAGGGCAACATCGACGAGGCCGAGATAGTCTACCGCGAAGACCTGGGCCTCGCCGGGTCCATACCCCGCCCGCAAATCCATCCTGACAACGTCTGGAGCTTGCGCGGACTGGCCGACTGCCTGAAGGCCCGCGGGGCCTTTGACACGCCCGAAGGCCAGTTGATCGCACAACGCCTGAAGTACGCGAATGCACGCTCGGACATGCCGGTGAACGCATCCTGCTTTTGCGCACAAGCCGCGCAATGAATTCTCGAAATCTAGTCTTTTAGGCCAGCTTTGCGC
>JABDPD010000385.1 GCA_013042895.1 Boseongicola sp.
AATGCGAAGACTTGGGTTTTAACGCGTCAGGCCACATATGTAGGGTCACAAAGAGGCCGCGTCCACCGGCGGGCCTGCGACGAAGAGGATCAAATGCGCCTGTTTTTGCTATTTTTGCTCGTGCCACTCATCGAAATCGCGCTGTTTATCCAGATCGGCGGTTTGATCGGCTTATTTCCGACACTCGCGATTGTGATAATCACAGCGGTTTTGGGAACGTTTCTCGTCCGAAGTCAGGGCCTTCAGGTCATTAAACAGGTGCGCGGCTCTTTCGAAGAGCTTAGCGATCCCACCGAACCTCTGGCTCACGGAGCAATGATTCTGTTTTCCGGTGCGCTTCTCCTCACCCCCGGTTTCTTCACGGATGCCGTCGGTTTCGCTCTCTTGGTTCCGGGCATAAGAGGTAGCGTCTACCGCGCCATTCGCAGTCGCATCAATGTCCAGAGTTTTGAGTACGGCACCAATCAACGCCCGTCGCAGGACGATGGCGTGATCGACGCCGAATACGAAGATCTTGACGCGCCGCACCCAAAAGGTCCGTCAGGCTGGACCCGCCATTGAGGGTCACGCGGCCCTCTGTTAGAGGAGGTCCGATTTGAAAAACACTCAAACGGAGCATTCCATGGCCGAGAACGAAAACGGTGCCGCACCAGCAGCACCGACGCCGCCACAAATGAAGATCCTTGGACAGTTCATCCGCGACCTGTCTTTTGAAAACATTCTGTCCCAGAAGCCCATCGAGGGCGAAGTTCAACCTGACATTCAGGTTCAGGTTTCGCTCGATGCACGCAAGCGAGGCGAAGGCCAGTACGAGGTGATTTCAAAGTACAACGTGACGTCCAAAAACAAGAACGGTGAAGAAACGCTTTTCGTGCTCGAGCTTGAGTACGCGGGTATCTTCAAAATCGACAACATCCCTGACGAACAGTTGCATCCATTCCTGTTGATCGAATGCCCTCGCATGACATTCCCGTTTGTGCGCCGCATTGTCTCGGACATGACTCGCGACGGTGGCTTCCCGCCGCTGAACCTCGACAACATCGACTTCATCGCGCTTTACCGCCAAACAATACAGCAAAGACAACAGGCGCAAGCCGCCGCCGATGGCGACGCGCCGAAAGTCAGCTAAAACGCGACCAAACCGCGTTTTCGCCCATGCCATCAATCATGGCGGCATGGGCAGACTTTTCTTCCGCAGTAAGCCGCGAGGGCAGGGGGTTCGGGCGTTGCGCTACCCGCTCCTGCGCGGGTGAAACCGTTTCTTCAGCCTGCGAATCCGCCGTCGAAAGCGCAAAGTCAGGCTGCCTCCCACCGATCATCTCCAGATAGACTTCCGCCAGGATTTCACTGTCCAAAAGCGCGCCATGCAACGTTCGCGCCGTATTATCTATTCCATATCGCCGGCATAGCGCATCAAGCGACGCCGGCGAGCCTGGAAACTTCTTTCGCGCAATTGCAAGTGTATCAATCGCCTGATCCCAAGGGATCGCAGGCAACCCAACCCAGCCAAGCTCAGCATTGAGAAACTTAATGTCGAAAGCGGCGTTGTGGATCACCAATTTGGCGTCCCCAATGAAGTCAATGAAGTTCTGCGCGATAGCCTTGAAAACGGGCTTATCCCGCAGAAAGTCGTCGCCGAGCCCATGAACCTGAAACGCATCATCCGGCATCGAGCGCTCGGGGTTAATATATTGGTGGTAGGTTCTTCCGGTCGGCACATGCCGCATCAGCTCAACCGCCCCAATCTCAACAATTCGGTCCCCGCTTTGCGGATCAAAGCCAGTGGTTTCGGTATCGAGAACGATTTCACGCATCAGTCAGTCTGCCCTTAATCTCTTTCAACACATCATGAACGGCAGCACGGGCAGCCTCAACCGTCGTTGTCTCGATAACGAAATCAGCACGCTCTCTTTTTTCACCGTCGGGAAGTTGTTTAGAAAGTATCATCTGAAATTTTTCTTCACTCATCCCAGGTCGTTCAAGTACCCGGCGCCTTTGTTCGGCGACAGGTGCGGAAACAACCACAACAGCATCCACCGTAGCATCTGCTCCAGTTTCAAAAAGGAGCGGTACATCCACCAGAACAATAGGATCTCCCGAAAGCGCAAGAAAGGCCTCACGGTCCTCCGCCACCAAAGGATGAACTACGCCCTCGATCAGCTTCAAAAGCTCGGCGTCGCCCGCTATTTTATCCGACAAAACACCGCGATCCACAGTCCCATCATGGACAGCGTCCGGCACTAGCCGCGTAATATCCTCAACTGCCGCGCCGCCAAGTCCATAGAGTCGATGGACTGCCTCATCGGCACTCCAGATTGGTAAGCCCGCATCGCGAAAAATCTCGGCTGTCGTCGTTTTTCCCATCCCAATTGAGCCTGTCAGGCCAATCACAAACGGACGCTTCATGATAGTACCGCTTGGCGTGCCGCTTCATCTACTTCAGGGCGCACACCAAACCATCGTTCGAAGCCAGGCGCTGCTTGATGGAGGAGCATCCCCAATCCATCCACTGTCTTGCAGCCCATTTGCTTCGCCTCTCTCAAAAGGCGCGTTTCCAATGGTGTATAAACCAGATCCGTCACAACTGCGTCGTGGGACAACGCATCCAGAGGGATACGCATCTCTGGCTTTCCAACCATGCCAAGCGAAGATGTATTCACAACGGTGGCCGCCCCCTCAAGCATGTTTCCTGCTTGTACCCAGTCGAACACCTGGATCTTCGTTCCAAACTCTTGTCGCAGAGCGTCCGCCCGCGTTTTTGTCCTGTTCGACAAGCGAATTTCCGGCACACCGCTGTCAATCAGAGCGGCAAGCACTGCCCGTGCCGCACCGCCGGCTCCAATAACGGCAGCAGGCCCGGAAGTTGGGTCCCAGCTTCCATCCTCTTGCCGAAGATTTTCAACGAACCCATACCCATCGGTATTGTCAGCATGTATCTTTCCGTCCTTACGGAAAATCAACGTGTTAGCGGCGCCGATTAGCGCTGCCCGGTCCGTAACTAGATCTGCAATTGCCAAAACACGCTCTTTGTGAGGAATGGTCACGTTCAATCCAACGAAGCCCGCTTTCGGCAATGCGCGAAGTGTCCCTTCCAAATCATCAGAAGCGATCTCCATCGGAATATAGTGGCCACGCAGACCGTAACGGTTGAGCCAATAACCATGGAGTTTTGGTGACTTCGAGTGCGCGATTGGTGAACCGATCACCCCAGCCAAAGGAATTCGTTGATCTGTCATCTTGGCAAAGTGCCGCGCAAAGTCAGATAGGACAAGAGCTCAACAAGTGGTAGACCAAGAACTGTGAAGTAATCCCCATCAACCCGGCTCATCAGCCGGACGCCTTCTTCCTCCAGTTTATAGCCGCCAACGGAATGTCGAATACTCTCCCAGTTGCGCTCAACATATGCTGCCAGATAGGCATCAGAAGCATCCCGCATTATCAATCTCGCAACCCCTACATGTCTCCAAACTGGCTTTTCACCCTCGTAGATCACCGCGGCAGAGAGCAAACAATGCCGGTTGCCACGCATTTCCTTCAGAAGGGCCAAGGCCTCCTCGGCGGTTTTGGACTTTGAGATCAGGCGACCATCAAACTCGAGCACCTGATCGCAACCAAGCACTAGGCTTCGCCCGCCCTTAAATGCGACCTTGCGCGCCTTCGCCTCCGCCAAAGCATCCGCCACATCGCGCGGTTTTGCACCTTCTGCCAGAAGCGATGATCTAATAGTGTCCTCGTCAATCCGTGCGGCGACAGTGTCGATTTCAAGACCTGCGTTTCTCAATAGCGTGACGCGAATCTCTGAAGTTGATGCAAGTGTCAGGTGAGTCATTTGTGGACAGTCATGTGGGTAAACCTGTGAGCCGCTGAGCATATAGAAATGTGGATTTCCATTCTCGTCGCATTCTACCCACGGCTTTGGCAAGCGCTACGCTACTTGGCGGATACTTGTTCTATGTGCAAAACGGCACCATGCATCATGTGTGTAGCTTAAGCTCAGAGAATTAATCCCAGAGTTATCAACAGACCCTTTTTTCCGCTTTTCTATTAAATATTTGAAATTAAACAGTATTAATGGTGTTCCACACATTTATTGGGCACGCGCAAAAAGATTTCCATACTGGGATTAATCAGTGGACAATTATTTAATCCACACTGTCCACAGGCCCTACATACCACATCATCTTTTTCTTTCTTAATAATATATTAATAGGAAGGAGACCGGGTTATGAGACTTCCATGGCTGAGATACTGCAAAATACTTATCAGTGGGCAAAAGCCCTACATGTGATTTCTGTAATCGCGTGGATGGCAGGTCTTTTTTATCTACCGCGCCTTTTCGTTTACCATGCAGAAGTCATTGGCCAGTCTGGTAGCACCAATGAACTGTTTCAAACCATGGAGCGCCGCCTGCTTCGCGCAATAATGAATCCAGCTATGGTTTCTGCATGGCTCTTTGGTCTTCTGATGGTTGCGACACCTGATCGTATCGACTGGTCACAAGCCTGGCCTTGGATCAAGATGATTGCCGTTCTCGGAATGACTTGGTTTCATATGTGGTGCGCGAAGACTCGGAAGATCTTCGAAGGTGGGGTTAACGAAAAGCCTGGACGGTATTTTCGGATTATGAACGAAGTTCCAACGCTTTTCCTGATCGTCATCGTGATCATGGTCATCGTTCAGCCTATCTGAGAAACGTTGACTCGAAAGCTAAGGTTCACTAGATGAAAGGTCGGTAGTCGTCCTGGCTACTGTGACGCTTTCTACATTCAAAATTTGTGCGCAGGCAATTCGCCTGTTCGAAAGGTTTCTATGACAGACCGCCTGAATCTGGCCGACCTCAAGGTCAAATCCCCAAAAGAGCTTCTCTCGATCGCTGAAGAACTCGAGATCGAGAACGCTTCAACTATGCGTAAGGGCGAGATGATGTTCTCGATCCTGAAAGAGCGGGCCGAGGATGAATGGATCATCGGGGGTGACGGTGTTCTTGAAGTCCTGCAAGACGGGTTCGGGTTTCTGCGCTCGCCCGAGGCGAACTATCTTCCGGGCCCGGATGACATCTACGTCTCGCCAGAGATGATC
>JABDPD010000388.1 GCA_013042895.1 Boseongicola sp.
GGCCAAAAGGAGAGCGAAAAAGGCGTTTCGGATCATTGTTTTGCCTGCGCTGCGCGACGGAAATGATACTGTCCAACTTCTTTCATTCCAAGTCCGCGATATAGGGAATTGGCAGGCACATTGGCACGCGTGACCATTAATGACAGCCAGAAAGCTCCATTTTCGAGCGCCCAATTGGCTGCAGCTTTCATGATCTTTGTCCCAATTCCGCGCTTTCGGGCAACCGGTGAGACCTCCAGCGCATGGAGCATGGCTATGTCGCCTGATATTGCGATAAACGCCGCGCCAAGCACGTCGTCGCCGCTCTTTGATGCGAGCGCGGTTTTGAAACCTGGTACTCGTTTCATAACGGCAATTCGTCCCGAACCAATTCCGGCGTCTGACCAAAGGCATAAGGTTGCTTCGCGGGGAGGCCATTCTGCTTCGATGTCGGTTGAACAGAATGTTGCGATGTCATTTGTGGGGGCCAAATAGATGGCTACGGGGTCCACGACGTCGTAGCATTTAAGCTCAAGTTCTTGGTCCATTTTTTCTTGGCCGGGTTTGAGCATGAAGAGAGGATGCTGATTCAGCGCGCGCATGCCGGCTTCTGCCTCGACAACCTGGTGTCCTGTTATCGATCCGCTTGCGGTTGCTGCGGAAACGCGTTGACCTCCGCCGGCGCCTTCGCGAAGCCTCCATGGCGGCTGATCCACAAAGCGCTTGGGCGGCCACGTTTCGTCCAGTGCCCGAAACAGGTCAGATGTTGCAGGAGGGTTCATTTCACCGCGTTTTGAAAAAGAGCGGTGAGCTCGGCCGTAGCGGTTTGGACCTGCGCTTCATCTTCTCCGCGAATAACGATGTTGGCTCCAAAAACTCCATTCTTTATATAGGGATAGGAGCCGAAGCTAAGGTCTTTGAAGCGTTCAGAGAGCTCAGCCAATGGACCAGCGATGTCACCTTCGCCGCGTTCTACGCGAGTTGATGTAGAGATTAACGGAGCGCCCCCTTTGAGCGTCGGCAGAACGGAGGCGACCATCGTTTGGAAAACGGACGGGACACCCGCCATTACGAAGACGTTTCTTAGCTGAAAACCTGGCGCTGTTGAAACAGGGTTATCGATTAGCGAGGCACCGTCCGGAATGCGTGCCATGCGCAAGCGTGCTTCGTTTAACTCCATCCCCTGTCGATCATAGTGCGCTTGAAGGAGTGCGCGGGCATCATCGCGGACGTCTATGTGCGCTCCGAAAGCTGCCGCAATGCAGTCAGCTGTGATGTCGTCATGAGTTGGGCCAATGCCTCCGGATGTGAAGACATACGTGTAGGCTTCTGAAAGCGCGCGGGTTGCTGCGACAATGGCGTCGTGATCGTCCGAGACCACGCGTACCTCTTTCAGGTCAATTCCGGCCTCGGTTAATTCACCTGCCAAATAATGCATGTTCGCATCCCGCGTGCGCCCCGAAAGAATTTCATCACCAATGACCAGCATTGCAGTGGTGGGGTTAGCCATTGTCCTATGGTCCTTGTTCCTACGGTTTCGTCGGTATAGGCCGCTGCCCATGCGCTTTCCAACCCCTCTTGTCCCTGCGCGTCTTATAAGGCGCTACAAACGCTTTCTGGCGGATGTCGAACTTGAAGCGACTGGCGAAGTCGTTGTTGCGCATTGCCCCAATCCAGGGGCGATGCTTGGGCTTCAGGAACCGGGTATGCGAATTTGGGTGGAGCCGAATAATGATCCCAGAAAGAAGTTGAAATTTGGATGGCGGTTGGCTGAGTTGCCTGATGGGCATTTGGCAGGAATAGACACGAGTGTACCAAATCGTGTGGTCGCAGAAGCGCTGGCCGCGGGTAAGATCACCGAGGCGGCCGAATGGGAGACTGTTCGGCCGGAAGTGCCCTATGCCGAAAAAAGCCGTGTGGATTTCCTTCTGAGCGGCAACAACAAGCCAGACGTATACCTTGAGGTGAAAAACGTGCATCTGCGTCGGGACGGTAATCTGGCGGAATTTCCCGACTGTGTGACAGCTAGGGGTGCGAGGCACTTGGATGATTTGGCTGCAATGGTGGGCGAGGGGCATCGCGCTTTAATGCTCTACCTTGTGCAACGCACCGACTGCGGGCGTTTCGATCTCGCTCGTGATCTCGACCCGAACTATGCCGAAGCATTTGTTCGTGCGTCGCGCGCTGGGGTTGAAGCGATTTGCTATGGCACTTCGATTTCCACCGAAGGCGTTACACTAGGTGCTTCAATCCCCGTTATCGCATAGTGTGGCGTCCGGGCGACTGGCGAAATCCTTACGAACATCTTATATCGACGTGAAACTACATGGGGCATGAGACGTTGGACGAGCGCAAGCAGGGCCGAATGACCAAAGACGGCATTCGAATTTATGACAGAGAAGATTTTGCGGGTATGCACCGGGCAGGCGCTTTGGCGGCGCAAATCCTTGATGACATCGCGCCTCTTGTCGCGCCCGGTACGACCACTGGCGAAATTGATGCGGCGATCACCCAAATGGTTGATGAGGCTGGCGCGACCTCAGCAACGATTGGCTACAAAGGGTATCAACACGCAAGCTGCATCAGTGTGAATCATGTGGTTTGTCATGGTATTCCCGGTGAGAAGCGTCTGAAGGACGGCGATATTCTCAACGTCGATGTGACAGTTATTGTTGACGGTTGGTTTGGTGACACAAGCCGGATGTATGCCGCGGGAAGTCTTTCCCGCAAAGCCGAGCGCTTGGTGCAAGTTACACATGACGCTTTGTTCAAAGGTATCGAGGCGGTTAAGCCGGGGAACACTTTCGGTGACATCGGATTTGCAATTCAGGCTTATGTTGAGGCGCATCGTATGTCGGTCGTGAGAGATTTCTGTGGACATGGGCTTGGACGCGTCTTTCATGCGCCACCAAATGTCCTGCATTATGGTCGGCGGGGCACGGGTGCCGTGCTTGAGCCGGGAATGTTCTTCACGATTGAGCCTATGGTGAACCTCGGGCGCCCCGAAACGAAGGTGCTTGCAGATGATTGGACCGCAGTGACGCGCGACAAGTCGCTTTCTGCTCAGTTCGAGCATTCCGTTGGTGTGTCTGAAGACGGAGTGGAAATCTTCACGAACTCGCCGGGCGGCAAGTTCCACCCGACATCGGGTTAACGATAACTGAGTGTTTAAGAAGTGTTGCTGGGGGTTGGTGGCCAGCGACGACGAGGTACGCGACGCCATGCGCTTTGCCTTCAGACACTACAAGATCATGATCGAACCCGGCGCCGCCGTAGGTCTCGCCGCCGTTTTGAACCGACAGATCGACATTGTCGGAAAGACGATCGCCACCGTTGTGACAGGCGGCAATATAGATCTCGAGCGGTTCTGCCGCCTGACAAACACCCACAGTCAATAGGAACGAAACATGCTTCGCAAACTCATCGCCGAATGGCTCGGAACATTCTCGCTTCTGGCAACCGTCATCGGGTCAGGTATCATGGCCGAGCGGCTTGCCGATGGAAACATCGCACTTGCGCTCTTGGGCAACACCATCCCCACCGGTGCGATCCTGGTGGTGCTGATCACGGTCTTCGGACCGATCTCGGGGGCCCATTTCAACCCGGCGGTGACGTTGAGTTTCCTTTTGCGCAAGGAAATTTCACCCAACGCTGCCGGATTGTTTGTTCTAGCCCAGATCACCGGTGGGATTATCGGCGTCTTTGCCGCCCATATCATGTTTGATAATCCGATATTCGATCCCTCGACCACCAGCCGCACCGGCGTCGGTCAGTGGGTTGGAGAGTTCGTGGCGACATTCGGGTTAGTGGGCACAATCCTGGCCTGCCTCCGGGCAAGACCCGATTTCGTTCCTATGGCCGTGGGTCTCTACATCACCGCCGCCTACTGGTTCACCTCGTCGACGTCCTTCGCCAACCCAGCGGTCACCATCGCTCGAGGTTTTTCGGACACCTTCGCCGGGATTAACCCGGCCCATGTACTTGCCTTTGTAGCCGTGCAGCTTTTGGCCGCGGTCTTGGCCACCCTATTCTTTGGTTGGTTCCTGGAGGAAGATACGGCGGAGGCGACATGACCATGACGGCATTCAATTTCGACGAGGAGATCGATCGCCGTGAAGTTCCGGCACTGAAACCGCACCGGATCGTCCTGGGCGCGGACGGCATGGACCTTTTTCCAGCCGGCGTCGCGGACATGGATTTCCGAGTTGCGCCGCCCATTCTGGACGCAATGAAGCAAAGACTTCAGCACGGGGTCTTCGGATACGAAACCGTGCCTACCGGTTTGTTCCCCGCTCTTATCAAATGGTTCGACGCACACCACGGCTGGTGCATCGACCGTGATCATATCTTGCGCGCGCCGAATGTACTGAACAGCCTTGCCATCTCCGCAACGCTTTTCGCCAACCCCGGCGACGGGATTATCGTGCAGCCCCCGGTGTTTTTCGATTTCTATGACATCATTGCCGAGAACCACCGGAAGATGATTTCAAATCCGCTAATTCTGCGGGATGGGCGATATGAGTTCGACTTTGCCGGCCTGGAGCGGATCGCGGCGGACCCGCGTGCCCGGATGCTCTACCTCTGTAATCCGCACAACCCCGTTGGGCGGGTCTGGACGCGCGAAGAGTTGGGACGACTGGCCGAGATCTGTCGGTGCAACGGTGTGCTGGTGGTATCCGACGAGATCCACGCCGACATCACCTTTCCTGGGCATCCCTACACCCCGTTTGCATCCTTGAGCGAGGTAGACGCACAAAACAGCGTCAT
>JABDPD010000390.1 GCA_013042895.1 Boseongicola sp.
GTACTTGGCTACAACCTAGTCCATCTGCTTGAAATTGAACTCGCCACCCTCTTTGATCCCCGAGGGCCAGCGAGCAGTAACGGTTTTGGTCCGTGTGTAGAACTTGAACGCGTCCGTCCCGTGCTGGTTTAGATCGCCAAACCCGGATTTCTTCCAGCCACCGAACGAATGATAAGCCAAAGGCACAGGGATTGGCACATTTATCCCGACCATTCCGATGTTGATGCGGTTTGCAAAATCGCGCGCAGTATCTCCATCGCGGGTAAAGATTGCTGTACCGTTGCCATACTCGTGGTCCATCGCTAGGCCAATCGCCTCTTCATAGGTCTGTGCGCGCACCGTGGACAGAACAGGCCCGAAGATCTCGGTCTTATAGATGTCCATGTCCTTAGTCACGCGGTCGAAGAGATGCGGCCCCACAAAGAAGCCATCCTCATAGCCCTGCAATCCAAAGTTGCGGCCATCGACAACCAGATCGGCACCTTGCTCGATCCCGGTCTCAACAAGCCGCCCGATATTTGCCTTTGCAGCGGCCGTGACAACCGGCCCGTAGTCCACGTCGTCGCCGGCAGTATATGGGCCTACCTTCAATTTCTCGATCCGCGGGACCAGCTTTTCTATCAAGCGATCCGCAGTCTCGTCGCCCACTGGAACAGCCACTGAAATGGCCATACAGCGCTCGCCCGCGGCTCCATACCCAGCGCCAACCAAAGCATCTGCCGCCTGATCCATATCCGCGTCCGGCATAACGATCATGTGGTTCTTGGCACCACCAAAACACTGCACCCGCTTTCCGTTCTCACAGCCCTTGGCGTAGATATATGACGCAATCGGTGTCGATCCGACAAAGCCCACGGCTTGTATGGTCTCGTTTTCAAGGATGGCATCAACCGCTTCCTTATCGCCGTTTACCACCTGCAAAACCCCGTCCGGCAGACCCGCTTCCTTCATCAGTTCCGCCAGCATCAAACACACGCTGGGGTCGCGCTCGGATGGCTTCAGGATGAAAGCGTTACCGCAAGAAAGGGCAGGACCCATCTTCCAAAGAGGGATCATCGCAGGGAAGTTGAATGGCGTGATACCGGCCACAACACCTAAAGGTTGGCGCATAGAGTACATATCAATTCCAGGGCCCGCGCTGTCAGTAAACTCGCCCTTAAGTAAATGCGGTGCACCAATGCAGAACTCAATCACCTCAAGCCCGCGCTGAACATCGCCTTTTGCATCCGGGATCGTCTTGCCATGCTCGCGGCTCAGTGCCTCTGCTAGCTTGTCCATATCGCGGTTCAAGAGTTGCACAAACGCCATCATCACTCGTGCACGACGCTGCGGATTTGTAGCGCCCCACGCCACTTGAGCCTCGGCCGCGCTTGCGACCGCGGCATCCAACTCGGCCTGAGAAGCTAGTGGAACCTTCGCCTGAACTTCGCCTGTGGCCGGATTGAAAACATCGGCAAACCGACCTGACGTTCCGGCGACCAAGTTGCCATTGATAAAATGTGAAAGCTCTTGCACGGCCCATCTCCCTAATTGAACTAACCGCAACCTAAACCTCCAACGACCTACGAAACAGAGGGAAATCACACGGAGCGACTGATTTATTCGACTTTTGGAGGCTATGGCCAGCGCCCAATGCAGCGTCAGACTTGACAGGTAGAAGAACCGATGTGACCCTGATCACAGTGAGGTGATGTCAGGGAGAATTTAATGCTTGTAAGCCAGATACTTGCGATGAAGGGCGGGGGCGACGTGGTCACCATCCCGGCCGACACCACCGTTCAGGACACTGCACGAATACTATCTGAAAAGAAGATTGGCGCGATTGTTGTCTCTTCTAGTGGTGACATTGCCGAAGGCATCATTTCCGAGCGCGATATCGTCCGGGAACTTGGGCGTCGAGGGCCGAGCTGTTTGTCGGAACTGGTCTCCGAAATGATGACCACCGAGTTGGTTAGCGCGGTCGGTACAGAAACGACTGATCAGGTTCTTCAGAAGATGAGCGATGGCCGCTTCCGCCACATGCCCGTGCTTGATGGCGAGCGCATGATCGGCCTCATCTCCATTGGTGACGTGGTCAAGGCCCGTCTTGCTG
>JABDPD010000399.1 GCA_013042895.1 Boseongicola sp.
CTCTTTTCTCTCTTCCTCGATACCATCGGTGCCGGCTAGCTTGAATACGCAGAGGACGTCGCACAAGGCTGTGGCGTCGCCGCAGGCATACGTCTCCTTTGTCCGCAAAGGCGACGTTGGTGCTTCTTGCGGCGAAGGACAGCTTAGAGCCCAACCTGTACCTTGGTTATTCTCGCTGCGTGCGCTCGCAGAGCCACGTTCGCTGCATCGGCGAAACAGCTCATGCCGCTCGGCAAATTACAATGCGGCCGTTCAGACCGAGCGCACCGTGGTTCCAACCAGCAGCTACTTGGCTTGGGAATTTCTGCCGTGCGCCGCCCAAGGCACAGCGATCAAAATGTGGCGCAGAAGGCAGGCAAGTCGTGCTGACCGACACCTTCACTAAGGTTTTCGTGACCGTCGTTGCCTTGCGAGCCAATTTCTCAGCAGTGCTTCGCCACCCTCGCCGAGTTTTGGCGGCGGCGTGACTTCAGAGCAGATCCCTTCGGCGCGCACAGGGTAGCGCACCGCACGCACCTGACCGCCTTCAGTAGAGCAACTTTGGACCAGTTGCCGTTCCTCTGCCTGCTTCGTGGCGAGAGCGTCGGTCACATCGTTGATACGTCCACCGGGAATGTTTACCTCGCGCAATGCGGTCAACCAGGTTTCCACCGTTCGTTGACGGAACAGGTCCGCCAGGCTCGCATTCAGAAGGTCACGATTGCAGCTGCGCGCTTCGTTGGTCGCAAAGCGTGGATCATCCGCCAGCTGTGGTTGTCCGATCACGTCGCGCGCAAGCCGACCGAACAGACCGTCGTTTCCGACGGCAACAACAAAAGGCTGATCCTTTGCCTCATCACCGCATCGGTTGCGCTTAACCCGAGACCGCCGAATTCCTCAGACGCATTTATTCCAAGCACACCGAGTTCGGCGAATTTTTTCTTCCATTCTCGGGATGGTGGTTCGCCTGTTTCTTCACAATGCGCGGCAAGCGCGGGCAACTCGTCGCGGCAGAAACGCTCAACAGGTTCGAGAAAGGCGGCCTGATCCGGAGTTGGAGTGCCTAGCACGGGTGCATGTATCCTCTTGAGTGGTTCAATCTGTAGAATTGCGACCCTATCGGTCGAGAAATATCCCTGCCTCGACCGGCCACGCGACCAAAAGCCGACCCTCATGTCGTTTTGCGGTTTCCTCGGGCGTGGTCAGTTCCTGCACGATCAATTCGGTGCCGTTTTCGAGTTCAACAATATGTTTGATCGTGCTGCCGGTTACCAGGCTGTCTTTGTACCGAACCGACAACGCGTTGAAACCATCGGCAATTTGATCGTTTGTAATGAGTCGGAGTGTTTCCGGACGTAACACCAGCTTGCCGCCTTGATCCTTGTTTGCGCCTGGCACCTTCACTTTGCACTGCCCGGAAGCCCCCAAGTCGACAATGCAAGGGTCGCCAACTTCCAGAATCTTCGCATCGAGCATCGTCGACTGGCCGATGAAGTCGGCTGCAAACTGGGAAACCGGCCTGAAGTAAAGATCGTGCGGGCTGCCAATCTGTTCCGCCTTGCCGCCGTTCATCAGCATGATCCTGTCTGACATGTTCAGGGCTTCTTCCTGGTCATGCGTGACGTAAATCATCGTGATTTTCAGTTCGTTGTGCAGCCGCTTGATCTCCAACTGCATTTGTTCGCGCAGCTTCTTGTCGAGCGCCCCGAGAGGTTCGTCCATGAGAACCAGTCTGGGATTGTAGACCAGGCATCGGGCGATCGAAACGCGTTGCTGCTGCCCTCCGGAAAGCTCCTTTGGTTTGCGATGCGCAAGGTCCGGTAGCCGAACAAGTTCCAGCACATCGCTCACTCGTTTCCTGATTTCTTGTTTTGAGATTTTGCGCACCTTCAATGGGTACGCGATATTATCGAAAACCGTCATGTGCGGCATCAGTGCATAGCTTTGAAAGACCATGCCCAATCCGCGTTTTTCCGGCGGTGTCGCTGTCACATCTCGACCGTCAATCCAGATACGGCCGGAGGTCGGTGTGGCCATTCCGGCAACCGCGTTCAGAAGAGTCGTCTTGCCGGATCCGGACGGACCCAAAAGCGTTAGGAACTCCCCCGCTCGAATGGAAAGTTCGGTTTCATGGAGCGCCGTGAAACTGCCATAGCGTTTCGTAACCGCGTCAAGACGCACCATTTCCTGGACGGTCCCCATCGAGTCTGTCATGGCTTGGCGTCCCCCTTCTGCGCAAATGTCACGAGAATACAGATAAGAGCCGACATGAGGGTTAGCATGGTGGATATGGCCGCCAGGACTGGGGACACTTCGAACACCAGTGATGAGAACATCTTAATAGGAAGCGTGGTGTCCCCTGCTTTGGCGACGAAAATCGAAATGATGATTTCGTCGAAAGAGATCAAAAATGTGAACAGCGCACCCGCCACGATCGACGGAATCACCAGAGGCAAAGTTACCGTTCTGAAAACATACAAACGGCTTGCGCCCATTATCGTGGCCGCCCGTTCTATGTTGGCGTCCACGGTTTGGATCCCTGCCGCTGCTGTCACGACGACGAAAGGCAGGGTTGCGACGCAATGTGCAAGCACCAGCCGCAGTTCGCCATGGGACAGGCTAATGCGGACGAAATAGATGTAGATCGCCAGTGCCAGGACGACGCTCGGCAACATGATTGGGCTTAGCAGAAACATCGCAAGCATTCGGCGTCCGGGGAAGTTACCACGTACCAATGCATAAGCAGCGGGTACGCCCAGGCAGATCGACAGGATCGTGGTCCAGATCGCCACTCGCAAACTCAGGATGCTTGCCGAAACCCACCCGGGCTCTTCGACGTAGCGCTGATAAAGATGAAACGAGTACCCTTTAGGCGGGAAAATGATCAATTCGGAGTCGCTGAAGGACATCGGGATGACGATCAGGCTTGGAAGGAGCAGGAAGATCATAGCGGCGATGGCGAAGGCGGCATTTGCGCGTCGCCATGTGGAACCCTGGCCCTCCATCATGAAGACTCCTTCGAAAGGATCGAGGCGCCGCCACGCACTTTTGAAAGGAGAAATGCCGCCAGCAAGGCGGTCGCCATAAGGATGACGGCAATTGCGGATGACATCTGAAAATCGAAAACCTCGCGCGCGTAGAAGTCCACAAGGCTGGACAGCATGACGTCCTGACGTCCGCCGAGGAGTTTCGGCACGATGAAGAAGCCCAGAGCAAGGATGAACACCAGTAGCGCACCGGAAACCACGCCGGGTAGGCTGAGCGGGAATGTCACGGTTCGGAATATGCGAAACTTGCCTGCCCCCATGATAGCGGCCGCCTTGGCCAACTCTGGTGGCTGGCTCCTCAGATTTGTGAGAATTGGAAAGACCATGAACGGCACGAGGAAATGGCTCATTCCAACCATTACCCCGATCCTGTTGAACAGCATCTTGTAGGGGCCAAGTCCCAATTCTCCCAAAAAAGTATTGAGAATACCGGCGTGACCCAGCATCACAACGAACGCGAAACTTTTCACCAGCGAGCTTGTCCAGAACGGAATTAAGATCACTATCAACCAAATCGTCTGGCGTTTCGTTGACTGCTTGGCCAGGAAATAAGCGATCGGATAACCAAGAAAAAATGCCACCAGGGTGGCGCCAAGCGCAATTTCCAGCGTGGTGCGGGTTACACGAATAAACAGGTTCGACTGGACGATTTTGGCATAAGCGGCAAGAGAAAGCCCCGTATCATCACTTATGCTCTGCCAGACAACCGATCCGAGCGGAATGGCCATCATCACAAGCATGAACAAAGTCGCTGGTAGCGCAAAAACAGCAATGCGGTACTGTTCGCGTGTTTCAGGGCGCATCGTTGTTACCCTTGGAGGCTTTTGGCCGCCGGGACCTTTGTCGGCTGTTCTTTTCGTAGCTGTCTTTCAGCCAGGTGGATGCCTTCGCTTTTTCCAGATTTTTCAGAAGGTTATCGCTTGGAAGTTGCGCCAAATGTAGTACACAGTCGCCCCGTTTGGTCATGCTCATGGTTCGCAAGCAAACTACATTTCCGTCTGCCGCAAAATGCACCTCCTGGGGAGCAGAGCCAGGCGTTGCGACGTCGTGGATCAGGCCGGCGATCTGCCCTTCCTTGACGTGATCGCCCAAGCTGACCCACGGCTCAAACAACCCATCGTGCAAAGCGTAGTGATAATCTCGTCCTGCCTCCACTTCCATCATGTTGGTGTCAGCGCGTTGGCAATCGGGAAACGGAAGAATGCTCGCCCAATCCAAGACATTGCGAATACCGTTGTAAGACATGTCGACAGACGCCTTGGAAACACGGCCACCACCGCCAATTTCGGCAGAAACACGCACTGCCCCGGCGCGCCGTGCAGCGCCTGACGTGCTCCGATCTTCAAAAGCTTTCATAGCGAGCGTAGTCGGCGCACCAAAGGCCGCCGCCAGCGCCAGGCGGCGGAAAGATTCATCAGTGTTTAGATGGTCAACATATGATGCGCAGGAAAGATACTCCAAAGAATTTCCTCCGCTGTGCAGGTCGACAACGATGTCGGATTCCGGCATCAGAGCCCGCTCGATGTAGCTTGCCAGCATCGAGGTTGTGCGACCGCGCACGTCTCCGGGAAAAATGCGGTTCAGGTTCAGTCCGTCGATGGGCGAATTGCGAACACCGGCTTGCGCAGCCGGAGTATTTGCCATCGGGAAAATGATGATGCGTCCCTTTATCTGATCAGGCTCGATTTCTCGCGCAAGGTTCGAAAGTGCGATTTGCCCCTCGAATTCATCCCCTTGTGTTCCAGCGAGTAGAAGCGCTGTAGGTCCGTCACCATTCGCGATCACAGTGATGGGCGACGCAATGAACCCATAAGCCGAGTCGTTCGTGGAAAAGGGCACACGGACATAGCCCATTGTTTTTCCATGTTTGGGCAATGGGTCGGCAAGGCCCAGAAGAGCCATTGCCGATTTCTCTGCGTTTTTCTGTATGATTTTCCTGTCCTCGAAGCAATACTGAGTTTGGACAAGAAACTATCCAGAGATCAGGTGAGCAACCACTCTTTCATTCGTGGTCCAAGCTCCGCGGCATTTGCAGCCCACCAGTCGCCATTGATTACCATATTGTTGTCGCTGCTCAGATCCGGAAGCCATTTGCGGACATCAGCGTCGACCTTTTCAATTGATGAAACGTAGGTCGGAGCATCGCCCGAACCATTCGCCATTTCGACCTGCCGGTCAGGATCCATGATATAACTGAGAAGCCGCATTGCTCCATCGCTGTTCGGCGCGCCTTTGGGAACCGCTGTGAATACCATGCCCAGGAGATTTTGCTCGAACGAGTACTCCATAGGAACCCCGGATTCCTGCATCCCTTTCACCCGCGTCGTATAAGTGAAGGTGTAGTCCGTTTCGTTCGATTGAATCAGCGAGACGGTCTGTGCCGTCGAGTCGATCCAGTGCGAGACGTGCGGTTTGATCCGATCGAGCGCCTTAAAGGCGCGTTCGACGTCGCAAGGATAGACGTCGGCAGGCGCAACACCGTCGGCCATTAATGCGATCTCCAGCGTGTCGGCGACACGCGTACGCAGGCCTCGGCGACCAGGATGGTTAGCCACATCCCAGAATTCCGGCCAAGTCTTGGGTTGTTGGCCCTGCAGGCGGTCGGTCGGATAAGCAATACCGCCGGCGGAGACAGAAACCCCGCAGGCCAGCGGGTCCTTGGCCGCGGGCAGAGCGTCGGCACGGTCGACAATGCTGTCATCGACTTCCTGGAGTAGGTCCATCTGTTTAGCCGCACCGACCCAGGCTGGCAGCAAGTCAACAAGGTCCCATTCAACGGCACCCTGTTCGACCATCAGCTTAAGCTTTGCAAGCTCCGGCGGCGAAACCGTAACGACTTCAATTCCGGTGTCCTGCGTAAAGGGGTCGTAAAAGGCCTTACGTTTAACGTCCCCCATCTTCCCACCAAAATTAACAACGACGACCCGTTTGCCCTGTGCCCAACCTGGCCGAAGATAAGCGGGGGTGGCCAGCGCGGCCGCGCCCACGAGCGTGGTTTTTAGGACCCGGCGACGAGTAATATTGGCGCCGACGTTCGGTTTCGCTTTGTTGGACATTTCTTCCTCCCTTTGGATTGCGAGCTTGGTCTTTTGTTGCTCCAAAGCCTACGACCAGAGTCCCGGTCCGGAAAATACCCAAAACGTCGAAATAACCTCAGATAATGCCGTTTTGACATTCTTAGTCGCCAAAATGGCGAATTCTTGGTGCACTAACCAACTTCGCCACTACTGATG
>JABDPD010000400.1 GCA_013042895.1 Boseongicola sp.
GCCGCTTTCACTTCAAACGCAGCCGCCATCAGCGCCTTGGTATAATCAGATCGCGGCGCGTCAAAAACTTGACCCGCATCTCCGTGTTCAACCACATCGCCTTCCTTCATCACAATGACCTTGTGACTAAGCGCGCGCACGACCTTCAAATCATGGCTGATAAATAGATATGCCAGCCCATACTTCTGCTGCAGGTTCCGCAGCAATTCGACGATTTGCACCTGCACGGTCATGTCCAGAGCGGACGTCGGTTCGTCCAGAACAACTAGTTTGGGTCGCAGCACCATGGCTCGCGCAATCGCGATCCGTTGGCGTTGGCCGCCGGAAAACTCGTGCGGATAGCGGTGCATCATTTCAGGTTCGAGACCAACTTCCTCCATGATCTCGGCCACCATCTCACGCCGATCGCGACCTGCATCAACGTCGTGAATTGTGAGACCTTCCGAGATGATTTCCTCTACAGTCATACGCGGGCTGAGCGAGCCATATGGGTCCTGAAAAACGATCTGCATGTCAGCCCTGAGCGGGCGCATATCACGGGATTTTAGTCCCTGGATGTTGCGACCCATGAAACTCACCGGGCCTTCAGATGAGATCAAGCGCATTATTGCGAGCGCCAGCGTCGTCTTTCCCGATCCACTTTCTCCCACGATCCCAACGGTTTCGCCCGCCCGAACCGAAAGCGTCGCGGCGTTGACCGCTTTGATGTGTCCAACGGTGCGCTTCAAGAAACCGCGCTGGATCGGGAACCAGATGCGCAGGGCGTCGGTTTCGGCGATCACGTCGGCCCCCGCAGGAACCGGTAAGGGCGTGCCCGTCGATTCAGCGCTGAGCAACATTTGGGTGTATGGGTGGCTTGGGGCCTCGAAAATCTCGGCTGTATCACCTCGTTCAACGATCTCACCGTCTTTCATGACGCATACGCGGTCCGCGAACTTGCGGACGATCCCGAGGTCATGCGTGATAAACAGCATGGACATGCCAAGGCGCTCTTTCAGTTCGGCAAGAAGCTCAAGAATCTGCGCGTGGATGGTGACGTCCAGGGCGGTGGTCGGCTCGTCCGCGATGAGCAATTCCGGACCATTGGCGAGCGCCATGGCAATCATCACGCGCTGACGTTGACCGCCCGACAATTGATGCGGATAGGCCCCAAGGCGTAACTCAGGGTTGGGAATGCCGACTTGTTCCAAGAGCTGGATGATCCGCTCCCGTGCTTCTTCACCACGCAGACCCTGATGGAGCGCCACAGCTTCTGCCAATTGCTTCTCAAGCGTATGCAGCGGATTGAGTGAGGTCATCGGCTCTTGGAAGATGAACGAGATATCGTTGCCGCGCACCCGGCGCAGCTCGGATTCTTCCGCATCGACCATTTCGGCGCCCTCATAGGTGATCGACCCGGAGATCTCGGCGCTGTCTCCAAGCAAGGACACAGTTGAAAGCGCTGTGACCGATTTTCCAGAACCACTTTCCCCGACAAGCGCCACCGTTTCGCCGCGCCGCAGGTCAAAGCTGACATCGCGCACAGCATGAGTGACGTCTCCGTCTTGACGGAAATGCACGTTCAGATCGGTGACATTCAGGATAACTTCACCGCTCATTGAAACGTCTTTCTTGGGTCAAACGCGTCGCGGACGCCTTCAAAAATGAAGACCAGTAGCGACAGCATGATTGCGAAGGTGAAAAACCCTGTGAAGGCGAGCCATGGGGCTTGCAGGTTCTGTTTGGCCTGGAGCGTCAGTTCTCCGAGCGACGGTGCAGACGACGGCAAACCGTAGCCGAGGAAATCGAGGCTGGCGAGGCCGCCAATAGTGCCGGTGATAATAAACGGCAGAAGCGTGACGGTGGCCACCATGGCGTTTGGTAGCATGTGTCGGAACATGATCGTGCTGTTGGACACGCCCAGCGCGCGGGCGGCACGAACGTACTCGAAATTGCGGGCACGCAGGAATTCGGCGCGCACCACGCCCACCAGCGCGGGCCACCCGAAGAGGACAGACAAGAATACAAGCATCCAGAAACTTCGCCCAAAGATCGCGAACATGATGATAATTACGTAGAGCGACGGTGTTGAGGACCAGATCTCGAGCAATCGCTGGAACACGAGGTCCAGCCAACCGCCGAAATATCCCTGCACCGCGCCTGCCGTGATGCCTATGATGCTGGCACAGACCGTGACGATCAGGGTGAACATGATGGATAATCGGAAACCGTATATGACACGCGCCAGCACGTCGCGTTTAGTATCGTCGGTTCCAAGAATGTTGTTGCTGTCAGGGGCACTTGGTGCCGCACCGCGGATGTCCACGATCGTGTCATAGCGATAGGGGATCATTGGCCATAGAAGCCAGCCTTCTTCGACCTCAACTCCGTCCACCTGACCGGTTTCCGCCGCCTCAGCCATGATGCCCTCGGGGTCGTCGTAGCACGCCTCAACCCCGCCGGTGCGGATCAGGCATTCGACATCTTCATATTGGTATTGCGCCTCAATCGGGAGGTCCCCTCCGAACTCGGTTTCGGGGTAGAAGTTGAAAATCGGCATATAGAGCTCGCCGCGATAGCTGACGAAAATCGGCTTATCATTGGCGATGAACTCGGCAAGAAGGCTGAGGCCGAAGAGCACCGAGAAAATGATCAGGGACCAGTACGCACGGCGATTCTTGGTGAAATTCCGCCATCTGCGCTGATTTAGCGGAGATAGCCAGGGGCGTTTGCGCTCGGTTTCCGGGGCAACAGGGGTCGTCTCGATGGCAGGATCGGGCATCGCCATGGCTCAGACCTCCCGCTTTTCGAAGTCGATACGAGGATCAACGAAGACGTACATGAGATCAGACAGGATACCGACCAGAAGGCCGACAAGCCCAAAGGCAAAGAGTGTACCGAAGATCACCGGATAGTCGCGGGCCACAGCCGCTTCAAAGCCCAGACGGCCAAGCCCATCCAGCGAGAAGATTGTTTCGATGATCAGGCTAGAGCCAAAAAAGATACCGATGAACAGGGACGGGAAACCCGCAATAACAATCAGCATCGCGTTGCGGAAGACGTGCCCATAAAGCACGCGTGACTCGGACAATCCTTTGGCTTTTGCTGTTACGACATACTGCTTTTTTATCTCGTCGAGGAAACTGTTCTTGGTAAGCAACGTCAGCGTTGCGAATCCTGAAATCGATGACGCGAGCACTGGCAGCGTGATGTGCCACATGTAATCAGCGACTTTCCCCATCGCGGACAATTCGTCGAAATTATCAGAGGTCAGGCCCCGAAGCGGGAACCACTGGAAATAAGACCCACCCGCGAACAACACCAAAAGCATGATGGCAAAGAGGAAACCTGGGATGGCGTATGCGACGATGATCAAACCACTTGTCCACGTGTCGAAATTCGATCCATCACGGACGGCTTTGCGGATCCCGAGCGGGATCGAGATAAGATAAGCAATGACTGTAGACCAGAGACCCAGCGTGATCGAAACGGGCATTTTCTCGATGACAAGATCGACGACGCTGATAGATCGGAAGTAACTCTCGCCAAAGTCAAAACGAATGTAATTCCAGATCATCTGGACGAAGCGCTCGTGGGCGGGCTTGTCGAATCCAAACTCGCGCTCAAGCTCTTCGATAAACTCCTGCGGTAATCCGCGTGCACCGACATAACCGCCGTCACCTTCGGACTCGAAGGTCTCGGACCCGCCGCCAGAGATGCCCTTGAAGACGTCCCCCTGCCCTTCCATCGTCGCAATGATCTGCTCAATCGGACCGCCGGGCACAAATTGCGTCAACGTGAAATTGATGACCATGATCCCGAATAGCGTCGGGATGATCAACAAAAGCCGTCTGAGGATATATGCGCCCATGGTGCAGTCGTTCCCTTAGAGCGCGCCCTGTGCGCGCAGCTCGGCCTCGGCTTCAGCGTCATGCCACCAGAAGTCAAGATGGCCCAACGCAAGCGGCGGGAGCGGATCGGGGTAACGATACATGTCGTAGTAAGCAACCCAATGCGAGTTCTTCAGCCATTGCGGGATGATGAACCGCTCGGAACGCAAAACGCGATCAAGGGAGCGAACAGCTGCGTGGAGATCCTGAAGCGACTCGGCAGCGATGGCGTTTTCTATAAGAACGTCAATTGCAGGCGTGCAAATGCCCATCAGGTTACGCGTGCTTTCATCCATCGCTTCACAACCGAAATACTGTTTAAGGCCGGTGGACGGTTCATAGCCCAGTGAGAACTGATGCACATTAAGATCAAAGTCATAGTTCCGCGAGCGATCAGTCTCCTGACTTGGGTCCACGCGATCCAATTTGGCTTCGATACCCAGCGCCAGAAGGTTCTGAACGAATGGATTGTGGATTCTGTCAAAAGCCGGGCTGCTGTCGAGGATTTCGACGGTAAGCAGTTGCCCATTCTTGCGCCGTTTACCATCATCACCAACGATCCAGCCCGCTTCGTCCAAGAGAGCAGAGGCCGCGCGAACATTGCGCCTGTCCAGCTGGCGAACGCCCGATGTCGCCGGCATTACGACTTCGTCCGTCAGAATGGACGAATCTAGCAAGCCTTCATCAACAAGCGGCTGCAAAATTTCGATCTCACCCGGGGTCGGAACACCGACGGCCTTAAGCTCGCCTCCATTGTCCCAAAACGATGTTGTGCGCTCGTAAAGACCGTAGAACAGGCTTTCATTGGACCATTCAAAGTTGAACATCATGGCAATAGCTTCGCGAACACGAGGATCCTGGAATTTTTCGCGGCGTAGGTTGAATACGTAAGACTGACCAGTGCCAAGGCTGCCGTCGGGCAGTTCCTGTTTCGCGACAAAGCCGTTGGTCAGACCGGGAAAATCATAGCTGGTCGCCCAACCCCGTGACGAGTTCTCAATCCGGAAGGTGTATTCCCCTGCCTTAAACGCCTCCATTGCTGCTGAGCTGTCGGCGAAGTATTCGATCCGGATGGTTTCAAAGTTGTTACGCCCAAGGTTCTGCGGCAGGTCTGCACCCCAGTAGTTTTCGTTATAGCGGTAAACGATCTGACGATTAATGTCGTAGCTATCGAGCTGATAAGGGCCCGTCCCAAGGATCGGATCCAACGTACTTTCGTCCAGCTTGAACCCGGTTTCCTCAATCCAGCTTTGCGAGAAAGCCGGGAAGATGCCCGCAGTCGTAATCACGTCGCGGCGTGGCGCGGTTTCGGTGAACATGAATTTAATGGTGTAGTCATCAATAACCTCGACACTCTCGATAATGGCTCCGAAAGCGGCACGGAATGACGGCAGTCCATCGGTCATGAACATGTTGTGCGTGAAGGCGAGATCATTCGCAGTCCAGCCGCGGCCATCTGAGAATGTCACGTCCTGGCGGAGGTTGAAGATAACCCAGTCGAGGCTTTCGGCAGGGTATTCCATTGTCTCGCACAAAAGGCAGTAAGACGCGTTCGGGTCGTCGGCGAATGTTGTGAGGATACTTTCGTGACCAATTGTCGACAGTGAACCTGCGCGACCGTTCCGGGTATAGAGGTTGAAGCTGTCAAATGTGCCCGCGGCCCATTGGCTGATCTCTCCGCCCTTTGGTGCGTCTGCATTCACATAGTTCAGTTGCGCATAATCGGCGGGATAAACCAGATCACCAAAGAAGGAATAGCCATGACTGACGACGATCTCTTCGTGTCCATCAGCTCGCGCCATTGTCGCTGCAGCAAGCGCTGAACCGGCAATAAGCCCCGCCGCGCCGATCCATTTCAACGCCGTCCGGCTCTCAGCATGTTTTGCAGAAAGTGCGACTGCGCGAGGGCGTCTTGGTGTCATGGGTCTTGTCCTCCGATCCGATATGTCCCGTGATAACGGGCTTACACTCGTGAAATGTAACTAATTTTCCATTTGTCTAATGTTCAAGGCCGTGGCTCTGAATATTTGGTGAAGACACCGTGCGCAGCAAAAGGGCCGGACGCAACAGCGACCGGCCCTAAAG
>JABDPD010000402.1 GCA_013042895.1 Boseongicola sp.
GGACTGCACGCTTCGGAGGCGGACGAGAGCATGAGAATCGCAGTTCGCAACGCAAAGCGGTTAGCGATACTAAGGTGGTGGCGGAAACTTTCTTCAATAAAACCAATGGTAAGACCAAAAGTTGCCTAATGATTTCGTAGAATCCTGAGAGGCAAAGATGGGCGGATACGGTTCGGGACGGAAGGCACACAAGACCAAGACCGGCGATATGCGGTCTCTCGACGTGAATAAGATGCACCGATCCGGCGTCTTCGAAGTTGGCCGCATGGGCGGTTGGCAATGGACACAGGACGGCGAAAAGGTAGCCAGTATCGGTTACGTTATGGAGGAACGTGGCCTACGCCTGCGTTACACGAGCGACTCCTATTGGCACGGCAAGGAAGACATCAACTACGTCGTGCCGATCCTTCGCCGCCCCTGTCACCACGGCGGGACAAGGCCCTACTTTCTCTGCCCCGGCGTCGTGAACGGGAGGCGTTGCGGACGGACGGTCGCGAAGCTCTACGGCGGCCGCTACTTTCTTTGCAGGCATTGCCACAACCTCGCCTATTACAGCCAAAGCGAGGAACCGCGCGACCGGCTACTGCGCAAGGCCAACAAGAAGCGGGTGGCGCTGGGCGGAGAGCCTGGGACGGATGAATGGTTGCCGGAACGCCCCAAGGGCATGTGGCACCGGACCTATGAGCGGGAGATCGAGGCCATAGAGCAAGCGGAGCGGTTGGCGGATGCGCATTTCATGGCTTGGATGATGCGGCGGTTTGGAACACCGGATATCTATTCAATCCTGTAGCTTTCGGCCCAGAGCCGACCATCGCCGGGCAAGCGGGTGCTGCGCTGCAGCTTCACCGAACCGGTCATCCGCGCGTCCCGCAGCATTTTCACTCGTCGGATGACCGGTGTGCGGGACAAGCCGGTCATTGGCCTGACCGGCAGCCAAGTCTCCTCCCGGTCTATTCCTGACGTTGGACACCCAGTCTGTGTGCTGCAGGAGCAGCCCGCATTCTCGACATTCGCTGAGGTAGCGAAGTATTCCGGCTTCTCGCGGTCAGGAATGCGGGACAATTAGTCACTCGGACTGTCGCTGGCACAGTGCCCGCAATCCAGCTTGGTCGAAGCACGGCACTCCTCCACCCCCGGTAGGCAGTCCAATAAGAAAGACCATATCGCGTCATTTAACGCTCTTGCTGACGGCATTTTAGTAGTACCAAAACATACATAACAAGGCCCATGTGGACATAGCCTCCGAAAGATGCCTGGTTCGCACTCGTTTGGTTATACCAAAATCTCACCACATTTCTGCAATTTTACTGCCGTAGATTGGAATGAAACGTGAGTGTACGAGTTCCATCAAGGATACATACAATGAAGTCGATCAATTTTTTTGCATCCATTCCCTTGGTCATGCTTTCGACCGCTTGCGCAAATATTGAGCCGTCAGCAATGAGCACCATGAAGATGCTGCCCGCCTGTTGTGGAGGAGACCGGCATGATATCGTCACCGGGTATGCCCGATCGGACATCGGAGAGCCGGCCACTTTCACCAGACCAAACACCCAACATTCCCATTGATGATGGACCTCAGGTCACCCCGAGTGAAAAAATGTCCTCATCATGTGCCTTAGCGATTGTGTCTCTGATCTTAACTTTAAATGCGTTTAGAGCGCATAATTGATACCGCTTTGCCACTCATCGGCACACAGCTACACTCCAATGAAGGAGATGCGACGATCGACGACTTGCATGTACCTGGCAAAGACCCGCAATCGACTACTGTCGCACGCGCGGCGGATGCGGTCGTGGATGCGATTCAGGCTGAGATTAATGCGGGACGCATCAAGGAAGGTGACAGACTCCCGACCGAACGCGACCTCATGGCTAGATTCGATGTCAGCCGAACCGTGATCCGGGAAGCGATCAGAAGTCTGTCGTCACAGGGGCTTGTTGAATCCCGTCCGAGATACAGACCGGTTGTCAAAAAACTTGGCGTCGATTCCGCGATGGAAGCAATGGAAAGTGTTGTTCTTCAATTGCTTTCCCAACCCGGCGGCGTAAGAAACTTGTTTGAAACGCGCGTTTTGATCGAGGCGGGGTTGGTCCGTGAAGCGGCAGCAAGTGCCTCCAAGGGTGATATCAACGCTTTGAAGACTGCTCTGGACTTCAATCGCACCGCGATAAATGACAGCGAGGAGTTTTACAAAACCGATGTTGGATTTCACTTGGTGCTCTACCAGATTAGCCGGAACCCTGTGCTGCCTGCAATCCACAAAGCCTACACCTCATGGCTTGCGCCACACTGGTCCCGGATGCCACCATTACAGGATCGTAACCAAAGGAATTTCGAAGCGCACTTAGCGATTTTTGAAGCGATTCTGATGCGTGATCCCGATGCGGCAGAAGCCGAGCTAAGATCCCATCTAAAAGACGCTTGGGAACAAGTTCGCCTGACCTTTGGGGAGGGGTAGCCTCTGCTTAAGGCCTCGGTTTGCGCGTCTTTTCGAATTTCTCACTACAAGAGTTGAGCTATTCTTCTGGCCCATATTAGAAAGTAGCTGCAGACTGTTTTGCACGCATTGCGGACATCCTTGCGCCGCGCAGCAACCAACACAAGGCTCACTGCTCATGACGCCAGCCGCGTCTGAATGGATTGCCCAGGCAGCCGCGGTGGCGCAATGGCCTAAAT
>JABDPD010000403.1 GCA_013042895.1 Boseongicola sp.
CGCCGTCTTTTACATTGGTGTTGTCCAACGCTGCCATATCTGGCCCCTTTTTCAAGCCGCGCGATCGGGGGTTTTACGTTCCTGTTTCAGCCACGCCTCGCAAAAGCGCAGCACATCGTCTTCTGTCGTTTCAACCCCAAGCGAGACGCGCAATGCGCATTCCGCCTGATCGTCGGTCAATCCCATCGCCCGCAAAACCCGCGGGACTTTTACCTTGCCCGAGGAACAGGCCGATCCGCTCGAAACCGCGAACCCGGCAAGATCCATCTGCATCACCTGCGTCTCGCCCTTCCAGCCCGGAGACACGAAACACGAGGTGTTCGGCAATCGATCAAAATCTTTCCCGACAAAAATAGTCTCTTTTGCCTCAGTTGCCAGTGTCTTTTCTAGAATGTTTCTAAGTTTTTCTACGTCGGACCATGCGCCTTGGTTCAATTCTTCCAAAGCAGCGGTTGCGGCCGCGCCAAAACCCGCAATTCCGGCGACATTCTCAGTCCCCGATCGCCGCCCAAGCTCTTGTCCACCGCCAAGCAGAAGGGCTGGGATATCAGTGCCTTCGCGCACAATCAGCGCTCCGACGCCTTTTGGTCCACCGATTTTGTGCGCCGACAAAACTGCAAGTGTCGCGCCAGACCACGCAAAACTCCATGGGATCCGGCCAACCGCCTGTACAACGTCAAGAAGCAGCGTTTGGCACGCAATTTCACCGTATGTCCAGGCCGGCTCGGCGCTTGGACGCGTTACGACACCCGTCTCAGAATTCGCCAACCCCATAGCGAGCGTTGCCGCCCCGCTATCCGCTAATGACAAATCAAGATGCGCCCAAAGGCAATCATGCGCGGTCTCCTGAACGCAAACCGCCGCATGCCGCGCCGCCTCCCGCAGCACGGATGCCGCTTCGGTTGCGCCACTGGTGAAAACCACCTCAGACGGCTTGCAACCGACCAGCTCCGCCACCGAGGCCCGTGCCCGCTCAACCAAACCGCGCGCCAAGCGACCCTCAGCATGAACCGAGGAAGGATTCCCACAGCGGTCCATCGCGTCAATCATCGCGGTCCTCGCCACTGGGCGCAGCGGAGCCGTCGCATTCCAATCCAGATAGGTTCGCTCACCCATCATAGGCACCAAAAAATCCCGGGGAGCTTGCAAAGCACGCTGGGTAAAGCCCCCCTCGATGCGCGGTCAGGCGGCGCAAAAAGCAAAAGTTATTCACGCTTCATCCACCAACTCAAACAATGCCGGCACCGCAGGGCAGGGCGCGAGTTCGTTTGCAACAATGTCGCTCAGACGCGTTTGATGCAGAAAGACATATACTTGCGCAGAAAGCCCTTCCCACAAACGGTTCGTCAAGGACTGCGCGCGGCTGCCGGACACAGCACCAGAGGCCCCGGCACCGGTGTGAAGTGCCGAAACGGTCTCATCCACGGCGCCCAGTATGTCACTTACCCGAATAAGCGCCGCAGGCTTAGCCAGACGATAACCGCCACCCGGACCACGCACGCTCTCGACAAGCCCTGCCCGGCGCAGCTTCACAAACAACTGCTCAAGATAAGGCAACGAAATATCCTGTCGCTTTGAGATCTCGGCAAGCGACAAAAGCGTGCCTTCTGTCATCATCGCCAAATCCGTCAATGCCACCATCGCATAGCGGCCCTTGGTACTGAGCTTCATCTCGCCCGTTCCTTAACTCATTGACCTTTCCGGCCTTATTGCTTAGGTCAGCCGGGATCAGTCGGGGTCATCTCTCTCCGATTTAGAATGCTTCTAAAGAACCTGACCAATTCCGTCAAGAATGGCTGGGCACCGCGGGGCGACAAACACGAATGGGGACTCATGCCCGAAGTCATTTTTCCTGGACCGGAAGGTCGTCTCGAAGGCCGTTATCACCCACAAAAGACCAAGGATGCGCCTATTGCGATCATCCTGCACCCGCATCCGCAGTTTGGCGGCACCATGAACAATCGTGTGGTCTACAACCTGCATTATGCGTTCTTCAACATGGGCTTCACAGTCCTGCGGTTTAACTTCCGTGGCGTTGGACGTTCACAAGGCGAGTATGATCAGGGTGTTGGTGAATTGAGCGATGCGGCCTCTGCTCTCGATTACCTCCAGTCGATGAACCAAAACGCCAAGCATTGCTGGGTGGCCGGGTTCTCATTTGGCGCCTGGATCGGCATGCAGCTTTTGATGCGTCGCCCAGAGATCACTGGCTTCATTTCAGTGTCTCCGCCAGCGAACATGTACGACTTCTCGTTCCTTGCGCCCTGCCCGTCCTCGGGTCTGATCATCAACGGCACATCGGACCGCGTGGCACCGCCTCGCGACACGCACACGCTTGTTGAGAAGCTGCATGAGCAAAAGGGCATCACGATCACCCATCAGGAGATCGATGGCGCCGGGCACTTCTTCGAAGACCCACATATGGAAACCATGATTGGCAATACCACTGATTACGTGCAGCGCCGCCTCACGGAGACCACTCGTTAATAGGTCTTAATGCCGTTATGAACTTGACGTGCAGTGCACGGCCGCAGGCTTGGTATGCAATGGCATACAGTCTTTCCTTGCCCGTGGGTTTACGCTATCGGTGATCATCAACTGGTTAATGCCCCCAACGGAGCGTGCACGCATGTCCAAGATCAAAGTTGCAAATCCGGTCGTCGAACTTGACGGCGACGAAATGACCCGGATCATATGGGACTTCATCAAGCAGAAACTGATCCTGCCTTATCTGGATATTGATCTGCTTTACTACGACCTCAGCATCGAAGAACGCGACCGCACAGAGGACCAGATCACCGTTGATGCTGCCGAGAAGATCAAAGAAATCGGCGTTGGAGTGAAATGCGCAACTATCACGGCAGATGAAGGACGAGTTGAAGAATTTGGTCTGAAGAAGATGTGGAGAAGTCCAAACGGGACGATCCGCAACATCCTTGGCGGGGTCGTTTTCCGCGCGCCCATCATCTGTAAAAACGTCCCTCGTCTTGTACCGGGATGGACAAACCCCATTGTGATTGGGCGGCACGCCTTTGGTGATCAATATCGCGCGACGGACATGAAGTTCCCCGGACCCGGAACGCTCTCGATGAAGTTCGTTGGCGAAGATGGCGAAGTGATCGAGCATGAGGTCTATCAAGCGCCGTCTTCGGGCGTTTATATGGGCATGTACAACCTCGACCAGTCGATCATTGATTTCGCGCGCGCGACGTTCAACTACGGCCTGTCGCTTGGCTGGCCAGTCTATCTGTCAACGAAGAATACCATTCTAAAACAATACGATGGGCAGTTCATGCTGCTCTTTCAAAAGGTTTTTGACGAGGAGTTTGCCGACCAATTCAAAGAGGCAGGCATCTATTATGAGCACCGCCTGATAGACGACATGGTCGCATCCGCGATGAAATGGTCAGGCAAATTTGTCTGGGCCTGCAAAAACTACGATGGTGACGTGCAATCTGACACGGTTGCGCAAGGGTTCGGAAGCCTCGGGTTGATGACGTCAATCCTGATGACGCCGGATGGCAAGATCGTTGAATCCGAAGCTGCGCATGGCACCGTCACACGGCACTACCGTCAGCACCAAAAAGGCGAGGCAACGTCTACGAACTCAATTGCGTCGATCTTCGCTTGGACGGGCGGTTTGAAGCACCGGGCCAAATTAGATGACAACGCCGAATTGATGGGTTTTGCCGAGACGCTGGAGAAAGTGATTGTCGACACAGTTGAGTCGGGTTTCATGACCAAGGATCTTGCCTTGCTGGTCGGTCCGGATCAGCGGTGGCTAACCACAACGGGATTCCTGGAAAAAATAGACGAGAACCTGCAAAAGGCTCTCGGCTGACACTCATCTGCGACTGAAGATCAACAGACCGCCGCCCGTTTGGAGCGGCGGTTTCCTTTCCTGTGGCAACCATTCTTAACGCACGGCAGGATCAATCCATGTTTCTTCGCGCGCTACTCATCTTGCTGGTCGTCGGCTCGGTTTCGATTAGCTTGACGATGTATTTTGGCACAGACGTTTTGGTGGCGCTTGGACTAATCCTGGTCCAGTTGAAGGTTCTGGCAAAAAAGCTGGTTTCCGTCGAACTACCCTCGATCCTGGCCTGGCTAAAGACCGAAACCGCAACCTTCTTTCGCATCGAACTCTTGAAGAAATGGGCGATGACAAGCGCGCTGCCATTGCTGGTTGGGAATGCGTTATTGCGAAAGATCGACGCCTTTCTGTCACGCTACCACGACGCAATTCGACGGCAGTACGATGCACTACTTACTTGGTATAATGCCCTGGAATGGTACGAGAAAATCGTGATGACTCTGATAATGGTCTTCGCAGCGCTCGGGCTTTCCGTGTCGTCCATTGGGCTTTGGCTCATCTTGTTTTCCGTCAAACTACCGTTTTGGCTGGTCGCTGCTTTCAGTTCGTTTGTGCAGATGACATGGGTCACCATCCGGAAAATGGCGTTCAAAACGGTGGCGTTTCTTCAGCTTGGTTGGCTTTGGCGCATTGTCCAAAGACGCCTGCCTGAGGGGTACCTCGAACGCAAAAGGCGTATTGATTTCAGAGTAGCGCGCATGGTGGTGCGAAAACGGCGATTGACCGTTCGGCAACTGGCTGAACGCAAAGACAGTTTGTCACTTCGCTGGGCAGTGATACGGGCTGGATGGAAGAAACAGGAAGACGAGGATTAACGAAGCTTAATCCTCTGAAGGAACGGTTTCAGGCGGATTCCGCGTGGATGAAAATCCAGCTGCACCGATGAACCGCGTGGTATCTTCGCCAATCTCGGTCGTTTCATCAAAGCCAATCACACCGCTAATTTCGACACCCTCGGGACCAAAGAAACTGCCGCCCAGACTAGTGGCAGAGGTACAGCTCGCGCCGGGCTGACAGTCCATGTCGGGCGACGCTGCGAAGCTGTTTCCTTCCACAGCTGCGTCAACGAAGAACATATTGTATGTCTCCGCGCGCCCTTCCGGATCGAAGACACCATTGAGCACGCCAGACGCATTCGAACGGTCAAAATCAACCGTGATAGAGATCAGCCCATTTGTCATGAGCTCCTCATTGAGCAAACCACCATCGCCATCCAACAACTGCCCAAAACCATGGTACTGACCGCGATAATTCACTTCCCCGGCCAGTCCGGCAAGGCTCTCAGGATCGGTTTGAAAACCGATCGCGAAGTAGCCTTCAGTATCGATTGGAGGGCCGTCAAATGGTGAAACGTACTTTTCGTAACTGTAAAAGCCCCCGGTCGCAGAGTGTTCGAGAGCGTAATTCAGGTACCCCCATACCGTCCGACCATCCTCCATTGTCGCGCGACCGTTCACAAAGGTTAACACTTCTCCGTCAAGCGACAATTGCATATTCGTAGCTTCACGAGACGTGAACCCTTCACCGAGGCGCACCATTTCTTCGGTAACAACAATCGTACTTTCGTTTGTGCTTCTGTCGCGTACAAATCGCGCCACTGTGACCGTGAATTCCTGATCTTCTATTCCAGACAGGCTCTGCTCATTGCTTGCAAACGCCAAACCGTTCGAGCTGATCTGATAAGCTGAATTGGCGGTACGCGACGGGTAGCTGGCAGAGCATCCAGCTAGAACAATGGCCCCCAAAAGGCTGATTTTTAGAGCACTTTTCAATGCAAATCTCATCCGATCATCGCCGTAATTTCGGCGGTTAACGTTGATTACCAAGTGAATTGGGGAGAATTGTGGCGAAATTCAATTCGGCAGGACTTTGGCTAAACCGTTGGTTGGGTCTCAGTCGTCGCGCGCCAAGCGAACGACATCCGCTGTCGTGTCTGGAGAAAGCTCTTCGAAGTCGAAGTTATCTAATTTCGAGGCGCGCTTCCCCGCCCGTTCGGCGGCGGTACCGATGCCATCAAGGTCAGCGCGCGCTTGATTGAAGTGAGTGTCCAGCTTCTGCACACGCTCCACAACGATCTCTACATCACGGTGCAAAAGTCGCAGCGCCTTGCGGATCGCGCCCGCTTGCTCACGCATTCGCGCATCCTTCAAAATCGCCCGCATCGTGTTCAATGTCGCCATACATGTCGTCGGTGAAACGATCCATACGCGAGCGTTAAAACCGTCTCGAACAACCTCCGGGAAATTGGCGTGTAGCTCGGCGTAAACGGCCTCGGAAGGAAGAAACATCAACGCGCCATCGGCCGTTTCTCCTTCGAGAATATAGCGCTCGGAAATCGCTTTGATGTGGGCGCGTACGGCTGTTCTTAAATCGCGCGCGGCTTCATTGAGATCGCGGTCGTTCTCGGCGTTTCGAAGGCTCTCGTAGGCCTCTAATGGGAACTTCGAGTCGATCACAATCGGCCCTGGAGGATTCGGCAAATGGATCAGACAATCGGCCCGTTTGCCGTTGGAAAGCGTCGCTTGCAGAGTATAGCTATCGGAAGGTAAGGCTTTGGAAACAATGTCGTTTAGCTGAATTTCGCCGAATGCTCCACGCGTTTGCTTGTTAGAGAGAATGTCCTGCAAGCTAAGGACGTCTCCCGAGAGTTTTTCAATGTTCGCCTGAGCTTTATCAATCGTTTGCAAACGTTCCTGCAACTCGCCAAGAGACCGCGCGGTGCGTGTTGCCGAGCCTTGCAAATTCTCATTCATCTTGGTGCTAACCTCGGCCAGACGCTGCTCCATAAGTTTAAGCATATTCGCCTGACTTGCGGCTTGTGCTTCACTGACATGCGTCAGGCCGCCAGACAGCTGATGCTGACCATCCGAAAGACTTTGAACCCGTTGCCCCAGCGCGTCGATATTCTGCACGAGTGGGGACATCATGGCCGCGGATTGTCCGGCGCGCCGAACTGCCAAGATTAGCAAAATGAGGATCAGAAGTGTTAATGCAGCACCAGAAAAGGCGAGGATAACAAGCGGGTCGCTGAACGCGTATTCTGTTTCGACTATTCGGATCATCGGCGACCAAACAAGCGTTCGATATCTGCGAGTTTCAGCTCAACATAGGTTGGGCGACCGTGGTTGCATTGTCCGGAATGCGGTGTCGCCTCCATCGCGCGAAGAAGCGCGTTCATTTCTTCACTGCGCATTTGCCGACCAGATCGGATCGAGCCGTGACATGCGACGCGACTGAGGATTGCATCAAGGCGCGATTTGAGCACCGTGCTGTCTCCGACATCCTGAAGCTCATCCAGAATATCGCGGATAAGCGCTTCGGCGTTAACACTTCCCAAGATTGCCGGCGTTTCGCGCACTGCAATCGCGCCCTGCCCAAAAGGTTCGATACCAAGCCCAAGCCTTGCAAGCTCATCGGAAAGGTCGAGTAGTCGAGATGCGTCCAGCCCCAGTTCGACGATCTCAGGCACCAAAAGAGCCTGCGAGGCCACGCCATTTTTCGCCATCTGACTTTTCAACTTTTCGTACACCAAACGTTCGTGTGCTGCGTGTTGATCAACTATCACGAGACCATCTTCAGTCTGCGCAATCACGTAGTTTTCGTGTATCTGCGCACGAGCGGCGCCAAGTGGAAGATGCTCGATTTCAGCAGGCACGTCGACATCGGATTGACGCGACGAAAAAGCCTCAAACGATTGATCTGTATCAGAAAATCCGGGCTGAGTTTGAGGCGAGAAGGTCTGATTTGGGCGTCGATCCATTTGATAAACGCGGGGCTCGACTGATGGTGTTTGAAACGCGCCGAGCGTTTCTCCGGCAACGGTTGTCGACGCCCGATGTCCCGCATCCGCAAGTGCATGCCGCAATCCTGAGACGATCAAACCACGGGCAACGCCCGGATCCCGGAAGCGAACTTCGGATTTTGCGGGATGAACATTCACGTCCACAAGATGAGGATCACAGTCGATGAACAGAACGGCTGCAGGGTGGCGATCGCGACTGAGAAAGTCCATGTAAGCACCGCGAAGCGCGCCGATCAGCATCTTATCGCGTACCGGTCTGCCGTTAACAAACATAAACTGCTGCACCGTCGAGCCCCGCGAATAGGTCGGCAATGCGGCGGACCCGGTCATGTGCAAACCTTCACGCTCGGCGTCGATTGCAAGCGCGTTCTCTGAAAAATCACGCCCCAGTAC
>JABDPD010000406.1 GCA_013042895.1 Boseongicola sp.
CTACTGGCTGACGAGGATGCCTTGCCTCCACCGCCCGAAAACCCGATGAGCGCCGATCGAGTTCGGTGGGAACATATCCAACGGGTTTACGAACTGTGCGACCGGAACGTGAGCGAGACGGCGCGGCGGCTGAATATGCACCGCCGGACATTGCAGCGCATTCTGGACAAGCGGTCTCCAAAATAAAATCAGAGCCTCTCGACCAACTCGCTGTGGCGCTTGACGAATTCGGAACGGACTTCGACCGGAGGCCGCAGTTTTAAGGTCAGTCCACGCACAATCGTTTCATCGGTAGGACCGAAAAACCTGTTGGCCTCGTCCAGCGTGAAGCCGGCAAGTTGAATCGCTTCCAGCCAAGCCGAGATCTTGTCTGCCTTTTTAATCTTGCGCTTGATGCTGCTTGGGATGTTCGCCGGCAGACCGAAGCGAATGTGGATGGCTGCGGTCAAGCGTTCGTCCAACGCGCCATACCCCGGTCCGACCGCTGCTTTCACCGGTGAGATCATGTCGCCGATGACGTATTCCGGCGCATCATGGAGGAGCGCGGCAAGGCGCCACTTCACCGGGGCCTCCGGAGACAACCGTTTGAAGATCTGCTCGACCAGTAACGAGTGTTCGGCCACCGAGAAGGGAAAGTCACCCTGCGTCTGTCCGTTCCAGCGTGCGACGAAAGCCAGTCCATGTGCGATATCTTCAATCTCGATATCGACAGGTGTTGGATCGAGCAGATCCAGTCGCCGACCGGAAAGCATGCGTTGCCAAGCGCGGGGGGGAGATTTCGCCGGTGCCATGCCCCCCGATGTCTCTTTCCGCGTTGCCGAGGTCAAGTGTCCTCCTATCCGTGCTAGTTGCCCAAACGCACCCCTCGTGTTGCAGCATTCCCTCAATCCTCACGACATGGTGCAGACGTGCGTGTTGATCGTGAGTGCCTTGGTGACGATGTAACTAGAGAGATGAACCAGTGCTAACAGACGGAAAGAAATGGGCTTTGGCAGAATTGGAAAGTCCGAACGAACTTGATGGAAGGACGTTCGGCATGAAAACGCCGCTTTTCAAGCCATGTTTCCGACGAACTCTGTAGAGACACTGGTTTTGTGAAATCGGAAGCCCAGGCGCACAGAACCAGTTTTGTACCTAGGGAAAAGCGTTGGGTTAGGAAGACAATAAGGATTAACGAGTAGAACGTTTCGCGAACCGGGAGGACCAAAAGGCAAGGCGGCACATGCCGCAGAAAGGAGCATCCAATGCCTCGATTCCTCACTGGCCTGACCGCGACGGTGGCTTTATTGCCCGCCGCCCTTCATGCTCAAACCAATTGTGCAGCCCGCGACACCGTTATCGAAAAGCTCGCTTCAGGATACGGCGAAGTGTTTTCCGGCGGCGGACTTCAGAATTCCAGCGCCATCTTCGAGGTTTGGCATTCGGAAGAGCAGGGCACCTGGACGATTCTTCTGACCCGCGCCGATGGGACTTCTTGCATCATGGCGTCCGGAACGAACTGGCGCGATGCGCTACCGGCAAAACAGAAAGCCAAGGGCACCCCTAGCTGAGCCAGTTGCCGGTTGATGATGGCAATGATAAGGAACCCGCCGGATAGTATCAGGAGCGGGTTATGGCCAAGGACTTTGTCGTTAAGGATCTCTCGCTTGCGAGTTTTGGGCGTAAAGAGCTCGATATCGCAGAGACCGAGATGCCGGGCCTCATGGCGCTCCGCGAGGAATACGCCGCCTCGCAACCTCTGAAAGGCGCGAGAATCGCGGGATCGCTGCACATGACGATCCAGACGGCGGTACTGATTGAAACCCTGAAATCTCTTGGCGCTGACGTCCGCTGGGCGTCCTGCAACATTTTCTCCACTCAAGACCACGCAGCAGCCGCCATCGCCGACACTGGCGTACCTGTCTTCGCCGTCAAGGGCGAGACGCTGGAAGATTACTGGTCGTATACGGACCAGATTTTTCAATTCCCCGAGGGCGGTGCGAACCTGATTCTGGACGACGGTGGCGATGCAACGCTTTACATTCTGCTGGGCGCGCGCGTTGAAGCGGGTGAGGATGACCTGATCGCCGTCCCGACGAGCGAGGAGGAAGTTGCGCTTTTCGACCAGATCAGAAAGCGCATCGCGGCGACCCCGGGCTGGTTTGCCAAGCAGCGAGATATGATCAAGGGCGTGTCGGAAGAAACCACAACTGGTGTTCACCGCCTTTATGCCCTTGAAAAGAAAGGTGAACTTCCGTTCCCGGCAATCAACGTC
>JABDPD010000413.1 GCA_013042895.1 Boseongicola sp.
GATCAGGACAATGTCTCAATGACAACGCGCCTTGCCGATGGTAAGACACGCTTTCTGCCGTTCAACAGGGGGCGTGATGGCGGCGCGGGTAATCCAGACGTATCTGACGAGTTCCGCATTGCCCACCTCTATGGTGATGGCGTTTGGAGTAAGGCCGTGCTATCGCGCGAAGTCCTGCTCGATGTGATTGGCAAGTTCATGCATCTGGAAGTATCGGAAAAGAAGGAAGATAAAATGATCTTCCCGCGCTTCCAGCAACTTGCTGCCGTGCGGGCGCTTATGACTCATGCCCGGCTTCATGGTACCGGCAGCAATTACCTGATCCAGCACTCTGCCGGCTCCGGCAAATCAAACACAATCGGCTGGACGGCCCATCAGGCGATCAACCTGCATGATGACACCGATGAGGCTGTGTTCAATACGGCTATCATCGTTACCGACCGCGTTGTTCTGGACAAGCAGCTCCAGAACACGGTCTCGCAGTTTGAGCAGACCAAGGGCGTGGTCAAGAAGATTGACGGTACGTCCCGGCAACTCAAAGAGGCAATTGCCTCCGGCGCGCGGATCATCGTGACGACTATTCAGAAGTTTTCGACCGATCACCTGAAAGAAATCTCCGGTCAGTCAAGCCGCAGGTTCGCCGTCATAGTCGATGAGGCGCATAGCAGCCAGTCGGGCAAGGCCGCGCAGGCAATGTCCGATGCGCTCACGCGCGAGGCCAGTTCGAGTGATGACATCGAAGACCTGATCGCCGAGTACCAGCGGCAGCGCGGCCCGCAAGCCAATATCAGCTTCTTCGCCTTCACGGCAACACCGCGCAATGTGACGCTGGAGCGCTTCGGCACCAAAGGCCCCGACGGGTTGCCGAAACCGTTCCATCTTTACTCAATGCGTCAGGCCATAGAGGAAGGTTTCATCCTCGACGTGCTGCGTAATTACATGACCTACAAGACCTACTCGCAGCTTGAGAAGGCCATTGAAGATGATCCCAAGCTCAGCGGACGGCGCGGCCAACGCAAGGTTGCGCGTTTTGCCACGCTGCATCCGACCGCTATTGGACAGAAGGCCGAGATCGTCATCGAGCATTTTCGAAGACATGTGTTCGGGAGCCTGAAAGGACAGGCGAAGGCCATGATCGTGGCGCAGAGTCGTGAACACGCCCTGCGCTACTACTTTGGCGTCCGCTCCTATATCAGAGAGCAGGGATACGATGACATCAAAGCACTGGTCGCCTTCTCCGGCGAACTCATTGTCGATGGCGACAGCTACAAGGAGACAGACCTTAACGAGTTCTCCGAAACCGAACTGCCGTATCGCTTTGACGGCTTCAAGCCGGATGGCACACCGTACCCTGACACCTTCCAGATTCTGATCGTTGCCGAGAAATATCAGACGGGCTTTGACCAGCCGAAGCTTTGCGCCATGTATGTAGATCGCAAGCTTGCGGGCTTGCAGGCTGTGCAGACGCTCTCGCGCCTCAATCGCACCTTGCCCGGCAAGGATGACACTTACATTCTCGACTTCCAGAATTCCATGGAAGACATACAGGAAGCGTTCCGTCCTTATTACGAAGTGACCGGGGTAGAAGCGCTTTCTGATCCTAACCAGGTTTATGAGCTTGAGGCGCGGCTCTTTACGTTCGGCATCCTTGATAAGGGCGAGATCGAACGCTTCGCCGAGACGTTCTACAATGGCCCGCTAGACACCAGTGATCGTGCGCGTTTGGAAGGTCTTGTCAGGGAAGCAGTTGCCCGCTTCGAAACCGAAGATGACGAAGGGCGGCAGGAAGAGTTCCGGCAACTGCTCCGCAGCTATATGCGGTTCTACAGCTTTGTTGTGCAGATCGTGCGCCTTGAAGATACGAGCCTTGAAAAGCTTTACAGCTACGCCTCATGGCTATCGCGTCTGCTGCCCAATCGCGAGATCCCGCCGGACATCGAGATTACCGAAGAGATGTTGCGGCTGCAGGCATTCAAGGTCAAGAAGAAGCAGGAAGGCAGCGCCTCACTTTCACCCGGTGACACGGAGGCGCTAAAAGCGATTACGGGCTTTGGTGCCAATCCCTATACGGAAGACGAGAAGAAAGAACTCTCGGAAATCGTCAAAGCATTCAACGAGCGGCACGGGACGGAGTTTACCGAAGCGGACATGATCCGGTTTGATCAGGTCAAGCGGGACATCCTCGATGAGGACATGACCGAAATGATGCGCAACAATCCGCCGGATGTTGTCTATGCGGCTTTTCAGGATGCGTTCTTTAAAGGGGCCATTCGTATGTTCCAGCGCGACAATGAAATGCGTAACATCGTCCTGACGGACGCGCAGGCGCGGGAAAAGGCTACGCGCCATTTCTTTAACAGAGCACTTCGCGAAGTGCGCGGCGGGCGCTAACAGGTGGCCAGGGGGCTTGTCGGCCGGGATGAAGGATGACATTGATCGATTATTAACCCGCACGCCGCTGCTTAAGGCCCGAGAAATCGCAAAGGAACTCGGCCTTGTACGTAAGGAAGTCAACTCCTTCCTTCACTCTCACCAGGATCTATACAAGAAAGACGCCGAATTCAGGTGGCGCCTGATCGAGGGAGCGGAACTCCGTCTCACGCTTCCCGCCGGCTGGGTAACGGGCGCGGAGTTTGAAGCCATCCTGCATGCTGAGGGGCCGGTGCTGAACGGCCCTTTTCAGCAGGTCAAGATCGTCTTCTCTCCTAAATGCAAAACTATGATTGATTGTACGGCGCGCGTGCTCGCGCTCGCGAACCAGCTTGTCATCAAGGGCAAGGGCGTGACGATGGACTTCGAGAGCGCCGGGCAGACGAAAGCCTATCTCAATCGCGCCGGCTTTTTTGACCACCTCGATGAGAGCGTTACAGTTCTGCCGTCCAGACCGGCTGAGTCGGCGGCGGACAGGTATCGTGGCAAGAGCAGTACG
>JABDPD010000424.1 GCA_013042895.1 Boseongicola sp.
GATCAGCGCCGACGGGGTGGTTTGCCGCCTTCTCTCAGCCAGCCATTAAGGCCGAAAGTGCATCAAAATCGCTCGCATCATGCCGTTCGCGCAAATACTTGTCCGGATCGCCGGACGTGCGGTTTACCATTGCACCGCGCTTGTAAGCCGGGCGCTCCGAGACTTCGTCCATCCAGCGAATGACGTTGCGGTATTTGCCGACATCCAGAAAATCGCCAGCATTGTAGGACATCCCTTTCACGGCATTCCCGTACCACGGAGCAGTTGCGATGTCTGCGATGGTGTATTCGTCTCCGGCCAGATACCGGCGCGATGAAAGATTCCGATCCAGCACGTCAAGCTGTCGCTTTGTTTCCATAGTGTAGCGGTTGATTGGGTATTCCATCTTCTCAGGCGCATAGGCGTAAAAGTGGCCGAACCCGCCGCCAAAATAGGGAGCAGAGCCTTGCAGCCAAAAGAGCCAGTTGAGGGCTTCTGTCCGGCCTGAGCCGGACGCGGGGAGAAATGCCGAGAAGCTCTCGGCGAGATAAAGCAGGATTGCACCGGATTCAAAGACCCGATCTCCGGTCCTGTGATCCAGCATCGCGGGGATCTTTGAGTTGGGGTTCAACTCGACAAACCCTGAGCCAAACTGGTCGCCGTTATTGATCTGGATAAGCCAAGCGTCGTATTCGGCGTCGTGGCCCGCGGCTAAAAGTTCTTCCAAAAGTACGGTAACTTTGATGCCGTTTGGAGTTCCTTGAGAATAGAGCTGAAACCGGTGCTTCCCGACGGGCAGCGTCTTTTCGTGCGTTGCTCCGGCAATTGGTCGGTTGATGCTTGCAAACTCACCACCGTTTTCAGCGTTCCATGTCCAAGTTTCAGGAGGAGAGTAGGTTGTCATGGATTGGCCTTTACTGATGTCTACGCTTTTCGTGTAGGTAGCGTTTGCCTGACCGTATTCAACCGGTGAAATTCGCCTTTGACACGATTGTTTTGCGCGGTTCAGTGCAGTTTGAAATGTGCAAGCAGTCCGGCTGATGCTCAGTTCGGTAGCTGGCGGACTGAACCGATTTCGACGGGGAATCCAGTCGCGCGGGATTTTACCGCCGCAAACGTCAACGCCAGGGATTGCAAATTGTCTGCTGCGTTGTTGTTGGGGTTACGATCTTCCTCAATGGCGGTGAGGAGTTCTCCCATTGCGCCCATGAAGCCGTCATTGAACCACTGTCCTTCCAGCTTCGGTTTGGCGATGCCTTCGTAGGTGGTAAGAGTGAGGTCTTGCGTGCCGAGGTCTGGACCGTCCGACGTGATCGAGCCCTTCGTGCCACCGACATAAGTCGTATCGCGTGCACCATGGGGAACGCCACCGTCGAAGATGAGGCTGGCCTGCCCTTGATCGAGTTCGATCAGTGTTTGAGCCAGCAGGGGAACTTTGTTCTTCTGATTCTTGGCATGGCAGGCGGTTGCGTAAACGTATCTTGCGCGGGAGCCGACGAGGGAAGAGACGAAGTCAAACCAGTGGATGCCGAAGTCATAGAGGATCAGGTCGGTAATGTCGTCGAAGGGAGTGCCAACGGTCCAGCCGTGGTCCCAGTGGAGCGAGGCGTGAACGGTCAGAACGTCTCCGATGTGACCCGCTTGCACGGCGTTGCGGATCCATGACATGTGAGGAGACCATCGTCCGTTTTGGTTGACGGCGAGTTTAACGTTTTGGTCTTGAGCCAGTTTTACAAGGTCCTCGCCCACGTCGAGATCTGCCACAAAGGGTTTTTGGCTTAGAACGTGTTTGCCTGCTTTCAGGGCCGCTTCGATAATCGGGCGGCGGTGGTTTTCGTGCAGAGTGATGTCAATGACATCGATTTCTGGGTTGTCGAGGATGGCTTGCCATTGGTCCTCAATGCGCGCGCTTGGATAGTATTTGTCGGCTTTGCTCTGAGCTTTGGACCTCGTGCGATTCCAAATCGCCGCAACGTCCCAGCCAGCGGTTTTATAGGCGTCGAGGTGGCTGTCCGAGATGCCTCCTGTGCCGATCATCCCAATTCTCGGCTCGTAAGTTTTGGGCTTGGGTGGTCGATAGTCAATTTCGGGGGCCGCGATCCTGGGGAGAGCGTCGGCCTTTAGGGCATAGGTATCAGTATCGGCGGCGTCGTCAGTCATGGAAGCAGCTTGAGTGTGCGCTTTTCAGCGGCGGATTGAACGGCCGTATCGACGATCCGCTGCGCGGTGAGGCATAGGGCCGGGTCGAGCGGGCCAGCGACCGGCGTGCCGTGCTTAAGGCAACTAAGGACGTATTCGATGGCGTTCGTTTCGCCGGTCGGTAAGGGATCGACTGGAATCGCGTGACGCTCGGGGTTGGTGCGTGTTTGCGCTGTGACGTGGTCTGCATAGTCGGGCGAGGCGATGGTGCCGTCGGTGCCGATGAAGGTGAATCCGCAGGTGGGTTGGGGTTGAGTGGTCCAGGGATCTGTGAAGGTGCCCCATCTGGTTTCCATTTTCGACAGGCCATGAGTGTAGCGACAAACTGCGATGGCGTGCTGGTCAACTTCGATGCCGGGGGTTTCGTCGACGACGCAGGTCACTTCTGTCGGAGCCTCGCCATCCATATACCATGTGCCGAGTGTCGCGCCGTACCCAAGGTAGTCGAGAAGCGCGCCGCCGCCGGAAGCCTTTTTATACCACCAAGAATCTGTTTTTTGGCGTTCAACTTCTTCTGGGCTGACTTCGACTTTGTCCGCGAGGTGGTAAAGGGGGCCGCGGTTGCCGTCGTAGAAATGTATCTCGCGCAGGTCACCGACCATGCCTTCGTCGATGAGGCGTTTGGCGGTGACGTGGCTTTCAACCCAGCGCAGCGGCCAGTTGATGATGAGTTGTTTGCTGCTGCCTTCCATAGCGGCCATCATCCGACGAGCGTCATCGGCGGAGGTGGCGAAGGGTTTTTCGACGAAGATGTGCAGGTTGTGGGTGGCGAGGCGTTCTGTAACGTCTGCGTGGCCGGCAGTTGCCGCACACATGAGCGCCATGTCGTAGGGACCTGCGGCCATGCATGTGTCAAAGTCTGTAAATACAAGCTCTTCCGGGATCGCAAAGGTTTCGACTGCGTTCTGCATTTTCTTGCGGTCGGGGTCATAGATTGCAGCTATTTCTGCGTCGGGATGTTCGTCGACCATGCGCAGGAGATCTCCCATGTGCATATGGTCAAAGCTGATACCAACGATGCGAAACTTGGTCATTGGATGGCCTCCTATCTGGTGCCGGTGATCCTGACATAAAGGGCTGTGACGGCCAAAACGATCAGTCCGAAAAGGGCTGTTCGTGCACCCTCGGGCATTTGCAGGAGCGTGAGCATGGTGTCGAGGACACGCAGGATCAGAGCGCCGACGATGGCGCCTGCGAAGCTACCTCGACCGCCGAAAATTGATGTGCCTCCAATTACGGCTGCTGCTACGGAAGGCAGGAGTAGCGGGTTGGCGAGGCTAAGAGATGTCTGGCGGATCATGCCGAGGTACAAAAGCCCCGCGAGCGCGGCAATGAAACCTGAGAGAACATAAAGGGCGATGTAGACTTGCCAGGCTCTGACGCCCGAGAGTTTGGCGGCTTGTTCGTTGGACCCAAGAGCAAAGAGCAGGCGGCCAAATCCGGTGTAGCGCATGAGCCAGAGGACGAAGAGCGCGAAGGGGACAAAGAGGAATAGGCCGTTAGGCATACCTGCTGTACGTCCTGTGCCGAGCCAGACGAGGAACTCGGGGATTTCCGAACCTGCATTGATGAACAAACGTTGATAGACTTGGAGACATCCCGTGGCGATGAGGCCTGTGCCAAGCGTCATGATGAGGGGATGCACGCGGACGATGCCAACGCCGATGCCATTGACCGCGCCAACGATGATACCAGTGGCCAATGCAACGATGGCTGCGGCAGGTACACCCCAGATGGTGGTGAGCGTGGCGCAGACAAAAGCAGATACAGTCGCGACAACTCCGACAGAAAGGTCGATGCCGGCGGTTAGCATTGTCAGCACCTGACACGCCGCAAGCATGGCCAGTGGGATCGCGAACTTGATGAGGTTTCCGACCCAGAAGGTCGATATGAGCCCGTCTCGGCCAGAGCGCAGCGGGATCACGATGCCGGGGCGCATGACTTCAAGAGTGGCGATCAAGAGGAAGAGAAACACCAATAGAGGGATCATCGGATTGTCGCGAAGGAAGCGGCCAAGGCGGATCATTGCGGGATCGGTGGTGGCTGTGCTCATGTTTTGGCCCCCCTCATCGTTGCGGCGGTTCCAAGCATCACGACGGCGACCATGATCGTACCTTCGATGATGGTGGTGACGTTTGGATCCACGGCCATGAGCGTGAGGATCGTACGGATAATGCGCAGGATGAAAACCGCAATGATGGGGCCTATGAGGCCGCCCTTGCCGCCGCCGAGGACAACACCGCCGAGCACGACGGCAGCGACCGAAGCCATGAGGTAGGGACCAGGGACAGGTTCTCCGATGCCGGTGAGGGCCGCGAGGCTAAGCCCCCCCAACGCGCAGAACAGGCCACAGATGCCGTAAGCGATGATCTTGGTGCGGCCTACAAAGACGCCAGATCGGAAAGCGGCGCGTTCATCTGAGCCTGTTGCGTAAATCGAAAGTCCGAGTTTTGATCTGCGAATTGGCCCCCAGATAAGGGCAGTGCAGACGCTAAGCAAAATAAGGGCTTTGGGGAGCCAGTCGACAAGGAATCCGTCACGGATAATTTCTTGAATCCAAGGCGCTGTTTTGCCGCCAGGTGAATCAAGAATGAGAAGTGCGACGCCTTCCCAAACAAACAGCATCGCAAGAGTGACGACGATGTCGGGGACGCGCGTGAGCACGATAAGGGCTCCGTTTATGAGGCCCATTGCGAGGCCCGCACCGAGGACGATGAAAAGGGCAGGGACGCTGGCCATGCGCTCCATCAGAAAAGCTGCGGTTACAGCACAAACGGCCATGATCGACGCAACTGAGAGATCAATGCCGCCGACGATGACCACAACAGCCATGCCAGCAGTGGCGAAGGCGAATGGTAGTGCGGCGCGCGCGACGCTTTCGAGACCTGAAGCTCCGAATGATGGTTGGATCATCTTTGTGACGATCAAAAGCAGCGCGAGAAGAATGGAGAGCCCGATGACCCAGGCGTTTTTTCGCAGAAAGTTGCTCATGCTGCGCCCTCGTTGCCTGTGAGGCCGTACGCAGCACGCATCAGGCGTTGTTCGGTGGCTTCTGAAGCGTCAATGGTGTCAACGACCGAGCCGTTGAATATGACGATCGCACGGTCGCAGGCGAGCTGGATTTCTTCGAGTTCCGATGTGTAGTACAGGACGGCGGCACCTTGGTCGGCGAGTTCTCGTACGAGTGGGTAGATTTGGCGTTTGGTGCGTACGTCGATGCCGCGCGTGGGATCAAAAAGAAGCAGTGTCTCTACACCGGTGGCGAGCCACCTGCCTATGGTCACCTTTTGCTGGTTTCCGCCCGAAAGCTGCTGCACTTCACCTTGAGCGCGGGTGTCGATTTGCAGCTTATCGATGGCATGGGCGACGCGCTCTTTTTCGTGGCGCATCTTGAGCGGGCCCCAGGCCTTGATACGAGCGGAGAAGGGAAGCGCGATGTTCTCGCGAACTGAGCGTTGCGACAAGAGGGCGTCAGCGCGATCGCCGGGGACAAAGGTCAGCCCGGAGGCGATGGCGTCGGCGGGGTGCGAGAACTGTTTTTGCTCACCGTCGATTGCTATAGTTCCGGCTGTTGGTTTGATGAAGCCGGCCAGAGCTTGAAAAAGCTCGTCCTGTCCCTGGCCTTCAAGGGCGACAACACCGAGGACTTCATCCGAGTAAAGGTCGAATGACACGTTGGAGACCTTGGTTCCAATCGCAAGATCCCGGACCTTCAGGCGCGTGCTACCGGACTGGGTGGAAGTGTTGACCGCTATTTCACGCTGTCCAAGGTCGATTTTTTGGCCAAGCATGAGTTCGACGATGCGTTCTTCGACGCCTTCTTCGATCTGAAGATCGCCAACGGTCTTGCCGTCTCGCAGAACAGAGGCGCGGTCGCAAAGCTCGGAGATTTCGGTGAAGCGGTGGGATACATAGATGACACCCATGCCTTCGTTTGCGCGGGCACGGACAGTTTTGAGGACGCGCTCCACCAAGTCGGTTGGCAGGGCGGCGGTCATCTCGTCAAGGAGCAACACGTCCGGATCAGAGGCAAGTGCGCGAGCGAGGTCGATGATGCGAAGCGTGGCAAGCGGAAGGTCTGCGATCATTTCATTGAGCACGAGGTCCTCGATGCCGAGTTCTTTGACCCAGTGTACAAAAGGCGCAACAGGTGTATCGCCGAGACGTAGGTTGTCGAGGACATCGAGGTCGGGAATAAGCGATGGTTCCTGATAGACAGGTACCAAACCTGTGCGGCGTGCTTCAGCGGGGCTACCGACACGGGCTTGTTGTCCGTGGATCAGGACATGGCCAGTGTCGGGTTTCAGAGCGCCTGTGATGATTTTGACGAAGGTCGATTTGCCAGCACCATTTGCGCCCATGAGGGCGACGATTTCGCCCTTTCCGACACGCAATTCCGCGTCGGTCAGTGCGTGCACCGCACCGAAACTCTTGGCGACACCGGTGGCATCAAGAAGCGCGGGTTCGGTCATTTATGTCTCTGATTTGAAGAAATAGTTTTGATCCCCCGCCGGGAGTCCGGCGAGGGAAAGGTCGATTTGGGATCAGCTATCGCCGGGGCCTTCACAGGCGATGATCTGCTCCATTGTGTAGTCCGTCCAGCCTGGGATGGTCACAGACACCGGCCACTCGGGATCGAGGTTCGGGTTCTGTGCGGCTGCGATTGTCGCACGCCCGGCATCCGTTGCGTTCTCCCAGAGGACGGGGTCAACGAGAACCGTTTTGGCGTCGCCAGCTTCTCCATTCAGGATGTCGACTGCGAGGGCTACGCCAGCACCACCGACAGAACCTGGGTTGGTGACGGCTGCGCCTTCGAGCCCCTCAACATCGCTGAGGTATTGTACGAAGCCTGCGTTGTCCGCGCCCACAATAGGTACCAGGGGTGCGCCGGATTCAACAAATGCGTCGACGATCACGTTGTCGATTCCGCTTGTCCAGACGCCGTCGAAGGGAATGCCGGTGGCGAGGAAGTCAAATATCTGCTGCTTGCCCTGGTCCTGCTGCCAGCCGGTGAACACTTCGTGGACGACATTGACGTTCGGGAACTCCGCAAGCGCGCGCTTGAAGCCATTGTCGCGATCGGTGTCAGCCGACACACCCGCGATGCCGCGCATGTAGACAAGATCGCCGTCGCCGCCGATTTTCTCCATGAGCCACTTGGCGCCAAGGTAAGCATATTCTTCCTGGTTGTTAGAAAGAATGTAGGCACCTTCTGCTGTCACACCAGCGTCAACGGCGACAACTACAATGCCAGCAGCGATGGCAGCGTCCAGAGCTGAGT
>JABDPD010000443.1 GCA_013042895.1 Boseongicola sp.
AACCCACACACCGCTGGGCCAATACTCTCGGCTGATGCTGTGCCGGCGACACCGAGCGCGCAGGAGCTTGGCTGATATGCCTGCCAATAGTTTTCGCTATTGGGTCGTCCTTGGCGGAATGCGGACAGGTTCGAACCTTTTGGAAGAGCACCTCGCGGCTTTTCCCGGAATCGCCGCCCACGGTGAGCTTTTCAATCCGCATTTCTTTGGACGGCCAAGTCAGAAGTCTCAGTTCGGCTTATCGATGCAGTCCCGTGATTCTGATCCGCTCCGGGTCATTGAGGTGATGCAGGCCAGTGGTGATGGCTTGCATGGCTTTCGACTGTTCCATGACCACGATCGGCGCGTCATCTCCCATGTTTTGAATGATCCAAACGCCGCGAAGATTATCCTCACGCGTCGTCCGGTCGACAGCTACGTGTCACTGAAGGTCGCTCGGAAGACCGGGCAATGGTGGCTCGGGGATCTAAAAACGGCGCGCGTCGCGAAGGTGACGTTTGACGGAGAGGAATATTCCGAGTTCCTCGATACACTCTCGGCCTTCCAAAGCCGGATCTCCCGCATTCTTCAAACCACCGGACAGACGGCATTCAACATCGACTATGATGATCTTGCTGACGGCGAAGTGGTTCAAGGTCTCGGCAAATTCCTCGGCGCAACCGGGCCACAGGACACAGCCGGTATCCGCGCAAAGGTACAGAACCCTGACCCTTTGTCTGCGCGGCTCACTAACCCTGATGAGGCGCAAGAGGTGCTAAGCCGCTTGGCCACGCCCGACGCTGGTAGCACCACGCTTCGAGAGCCAGGACGCGGGCCGGGCCTGAAATTCTTTCGTGCCTGCGCGAATGCCCCACTGCTTTACATGCCTATCCGCGGCGCCGGGATCGATCCCGTTCCGCACTGGCTCGCAAGTGTTGACCCGGATCACAGCGTCCTTAGCAGTCTGACGCAGCAAGACATGCGCCGCTGGAAGCGAAAGCACCCAGGGCATCGCTCCTTCACTGTCGTTCGCCATCCGCTTCCGCGCGCTTACGATGCGTTCTGCCGTTTTCTTCTGCCAACGGGAGCCGAGGCTTACGCCGACTTACGCGACGCGCTAATAAATCGCTATGACGTTCCGTTGCCTCGCAACGGAACGGACGCATCATGGTCGGCTGACTCCCAAAACGCGGCATTTCACGCGTTCCTTTTGTTCCTCAAGGGCAATCTAGGCGGGCAAACGTCGCTTCGTGTCGACAGCACCTGGGCCAGTCAGGGCACTTTACTTCAAGCGATCACCGACTTTGCGATCCCTGACCGCGTGATCCGTGAAGAAGACCTTTCCGCCAGCCTTGCAGAAGTCGCGCGAGACGCAAAGGTGGATGCGCCCAAAATGACAGGCAGCTTCTCAGCCACGTCACCGTTTGAGCTGGCCGAGATCCACGATGAAAAGCTCGAAAAAGCCGTCCGAGCCGCCTATCAACGCGACTTCATGATGTTTGGGTTTGATCGCTGGAAGGGCGATTAAGCCGCCTGAACGTTCTGCGTTTCGGTCAGAATTGTGTGGAGCGTCGCGGGATCCGTATTCGCTCGTAGCTTGGCGCAGACATTCGCATCACGCATTGTTCGCGACACCAATGCCAGTGCTTTCAGATGCTCAACACCAGCATCTTCCGGCGCAAGCAGCGCAAAAACCAAATCCACAGGCTGGCGATCCACAGACGTGAAATCGAGCGGCTTTTCCAACCGGATAAACACGCCAAACACACTTTCAATACGCGCAAGCCGAGCATGCGGAAGCGCGATCCCGTGGCCCACACCTGTGGGCCCAAGGTTCTCGCGCTCCTGCAATGCGGAACAGATATCTTTCATATCCACGCCGCTTACAGCGTTTGCCACGTCAGAGATCTCCTGAAACAGGCGCTTTTTGCTGGACGCACCGTGCAATGCCTTCACAGCATCGGGGCGCAAAATTGTTCCCAGTTCCATCATCTCAAGCATCCCCTAAGGCATGGCGCACAGTCCAGCCCCGTTCGCATATCACTTGTTTGGGTCAATCCACCCAATGTTCCCATCGTCGCGCCGGTACACGATGTTCACGCCCGCCGCTTGTTTTTCGTTCCGAAATACTAAAACCGGAGCCCCTGCCAGTTCCATTTGCATCACCGCTTCTCCGACAGACAGCGTCGGGATCGGCGCTTCCATCTCGGCTATGATCATGGGCTGGAGTGATTCTGGTTCCACCTCTTCCGGCTCGTCCGATGCTGCGAGGATATACGAGGAGCCCTGAAATAATTCAACTGGTGTCGTGCGATCTTTATGATGGTCTTTCAACCTACGCTTGTAGCGCCTTAGCTGCTTCTCCATCTTCTCTGAACAACTATCAAAAGAGGCATATATTTCAGTGGCATGCGCCTTGGCTTGGGCTGTCAGACCGGTGGAAAGATGCACCGTGGATTCACAGACGTACTCGTGCGCATCGCGCGAAAACACGATCAAAGCATCTGTGGGCCGCCCGGCATACTTGTCAAAAACCTCAGCAAGATTGTCCTTCACGTGAGTCTGAAGTGCCTCGCCGATGTCGATCTGTTTGCCGGTAATCTGATAACGCATACGGGTCTCCCTCTGGACAGTTAATAGTCGCTTAAATCCCTAAAACAGGGTCTTAAACAGGTCGTTAATGGGTGGAAGATAGCCGAGAGCCATCCGCGCTGTTGGCGGCTCATTCGGGCAGTCACTCAGGAACATTTGGTCCGTCATTAAGTTCATTTGGCGTCGAATCTGCTGCTGCTGTCAATGGCTGGTGTGCAGATTTCAGACAATTCTGAAGCTATCGCCAAGGTAGACGCGCTTCACTTTTTCGTCCGCAACGACTTCTTCTGCAGTCCCGCTCATCAGCACCTCACCGTCGTGGAGAATATAGGCACGATCCACGATATCGAGGGTTTCGCGCACGTTATGATCGGTTATCAGAACGCCAATCCCACGCTCCTTCAGGTCCGTCACAAGGTCGCGGATATCACCCACCGCGATTGGATCAACGCCCGGAAACGGCTCATCAAGCAGAAGATATTTGGGGTTCGCCGCCAGGCTGCGTGCAATTTCGCACCGTCGCCTCTCCCCGCCAGACAAGGCGACCGACGGAGTGCGCCGCAAGTGCGCAATTGAGAACTCATTGAGAAGTTCATCGAGCCGTTCGCGCCGTTTGGTGCGATCCTTCTCTACGATCTCAAGGATCGCGAGGATATTGTCCTCGACGTTAAGCCCCTGAAAAATAGAGCGTTCCTGCGGCAAGTAGCCAATGCCCAGTTTCGCGCGCCGATACATCGGAAATGTCGATACATCCTGTCCGTCGATCAAAACCTGACCGCCATCGGGCATGACCAATCCGGCAATACAGTAGAAGCACGTCGTCTTGCCTGACCCGTTCGGTCCCAACAGTGCAACCACTTCACCACGTTTCAGCTCAAGACTGACGTCTCGAATAACAGGGCGTTTGCGATAGGCTTTGCGCAGCTTGCGGATCTTCAGGCCCTGATCGCCCTCGGCGACTTTCAACTCAGGCGCCATCAGTTGTTGCTCCCGCCGATAACCGTCCGCACTCGACCTTCCATCCGTCCGCTCCCGGAATTCAAATCGACCACCAGCTTATCGCCAGAAATTGCCGTAGGCCCTTGGGTCAGCAAGACATCGCCCGTCAATGTGACGGTCCCGCCCTCAATCGAGTATTCAGCCGTCCGTGCCTCAGCCGCGTCAGTCGCCGTGACGAACGTGACACCGCCCGATGCGACAAGGCGCGAAATACCGTTCGCGCTGCCGGCGCCATCAGTTGCATAAACGATCACGACCTGACCGGCTGACATCCGGACATCTCCTTGAACAACAAGAACATTCCCATCGAAGGTCGCCGCACCGCTCTCTTGGTCAATACTCAATGCGTCCGCGGAAACTTCGACCGGCATTCCGCTGTCGAAGGCCCCTGTGCCAAGTGCGATGGAGGTGCCTTGTGCAACCGCGGCCATCGGTGAACTGATCAACAGAGCAATAACAAAAAGAATTCGGGTCACGCGCAGCGGCTCCTCAAGGTTGCTTCTCGTATATCAGTCGAACCCCGTCTTTGAAAACAAGAACATAGGCGCCGCTTTCCGTGTTGCGTTCCAGTCCCATGGCGCCAGCGGTTATCCGCCCTCCCGGTCCGGTCGCCACGACGGCACCTCCGGTCGCAACCCGCACCTCATCATACCGCGCCACGATATCCGCGCTCTCGACCGTGTATCCGGCCGAGCTCTCAAGCAGTGCCCCGCCTTGCAACAGTGCAAGCTGCGCGGCCATATCAATCGTGCCTTCCGGGCTGGTGATCCGGATAGTAGTACCGGAGGGTAAATCAATCGTCGCCACCAGCTCAGTGCCAATAAGCTCGTCGCGAACACTCTCGCCGGGACGGATCGATGCCGCCTGTAACGACAAAGCTGCCCCATCCGGTGTCACGCCACCAAAAGACGGGCGCGTAATACCCTGATCTTGCAAAATCTGCTCAACATCTGCATCCGCATAGGGAATCGCAGCCTCAGGATCGAGAGTCTCGGCGACCAGAAATAAAGTCGACAGGATCGCCAACGCCGCCAGCGGCAACGCCACCTTCAGCCAGAGAACCAGTCGCGAATATGCGTTATCAACGGAAGCCATTACTCTGCCTATATAGGGTCACGCCCAGCCCCGCAAAACCAGCTTCTTTCTGGGTCAAGTATCCGCGAGAGAGGACCGCATAGCGGACCGGCGGCGGAAAGCCCCTAATGCGAGAAGATATCAATCTCCGGCCAACCGGCCAAATCCAGTTGCGCCCGCGTCGGAAGGAAATCGAATGCTGCCTCCGCCAAATATTTGCGTCCTTCGCGATCCAGCCGCTCGTTCAGCTTGTCGCGCAGAGCATGAAGATACAGCACATCCGACGCCGCATAAGCCAGTTGTGCTTCGCTCAACTCGGCCGCGCCCCAGTCGCTCATTTGCTGTAACTTCGAGATATCGACGCCCAAGAGCTCATCGAGCAGGTTTTTTAAGCCATGACGATCCGTGTAGGTTCTTACCAACTTCGAGGCGATCTTCGTACAATACACAGGCGCGGTCAGCGCGCCAAAAGCATGATACATCGCGGCGATGTCGAACCGACCGAAATGGAACAGCTTGAGCACTTTCGGGTCCGTCAAAAGCCGTTCAAGGTTCGGAGCACTGGTCTGTCCCTTCGCAATCTGAACCAGGTGTGCATTTCCATCGCCACCAGAAAGCTGAACCAGACACAACCGGTCACGATGCGGATTGAGACCCATGGTCTCGCAATCGATCGCAACCATATCGCCCAGATCAAGATCTTCCGGCAAATCGCCCTGGTACAAAGTATTCGTCATATCGCCCTCACTCCGGGTTACGCGTGCGCAGGAATAGATACAGTGGCAAGCCACAACTGACGCCAATGCAATACGTCGCCGGTATGGCTACCAGCGCCAGCCAGTTCTTCCGCACCGCGGTTTCTGCAATGATCCATACCGTCAACGCAATCGCAGCAATCGTCAGGTCCCAGACAAGTCCATGGGTGGATGCGTTCACATACCAAGCATCAATCAGGCCGCCCAATCCGGTGCCAGTGTCACGCATATAGGCTACAAAATAGTACATGGGATGGATCGC
>JABDPD010000445.1 GCA_013042895.1 Boseongicola sp.
GATCACTCCCGAGACCTTGATGATCGCCGAAAACACCCCCCTCATCCTGCCCGTCCATGGTGAACTGGACCGCGCGCGAGAGAACCAGAATTCAGTTGCTAAGATTGGTACGACAGGGCGGGGTATCGGCCCCGCTTACGAAGACAAGGTTGGTCGTCGCGTCGTGCGTGTTGCCGACCTTGCCGATCCTGCGACGCTGGAAGCGCGTGTTGATCGTCTGTTGGTCCACCATGACGCACTGCGCCGTGGCCTCGGCCTTGAGCCGGTTGATCGCGACGGACTTGTCGCTGCGCTGAAGGAGATCGCGCGAGAAATCCTGCCTTACGCCGCACCGGTCTGGAAGGTTCTCAACGAGCGTCGCCGCAAAGGTCAGCGTATTCTCTTTGAAGGCGCTCAGGGCGCGCTTCTGGACGTGGATTTCGGTACCTATCCCTTCGTGACATCTTCGAACGTGATTGCAGGGCAAGCCGCAACCGGTACGGGCATCGGCCCCGGGGCCATCGACTACGTGCTTGGCATCGTCAAGGCCTACACAACCCGCGTAGGCGAGGGCCCGTTCCCGACCGAGCTCGATGACGCCGATGGTCAACGCCTCGGTGAACGCGGCCATGAGTTCGGCACGACCACAGGCCGTAAACGCCGTTGCGGCTGGTTCGACGCTGTGCTGGTCCGCCAAACCTGCGCGACCTCTGGCGTCAACGGTATCTCATTGACAAAGCTTGATGTTCTGGACGGTTTCGATGAGTTGAAGATCTGCACCGGTTACGAACTGGACGGCGAGATCCTCGATTATCTGCCCACCGCTGCCGATAAACAGGCCCGCGCGAAACCTGTTTACGAGACAATGAAAGGCTGGAGCGAAAGCACTGCGGGCGCACGTTCATGGGCGGACTTGCCGGGTGAAGCTGTGAAGTATGTTCGCCGCATCGAAGAGCTGATTCAATGCCCGGTTTCGATGGTATCCACCTCACCCGAGCGCGAGGATACGATCCTTGTAACCGACCCCTTCGAGGACTAACGAACGCCATCGAACGGAGGCAGATATGCTGCGCCACATCGTGCTGAGCACCTTCAAAGCCGACGCCTCTGAGGAACAGCTCGAGGCATGGCGCACAGCCGTGAAAGAGATGTGCAAGACCAGCGACGAGGTTGTCTCGTTTACGCTTGGGGCCAATATTGGAAGCGGCCCCAATCACCACGACTCCGCTTTGGTCGCCGATTTCAAGGATTTGGAAAGCTTCCGATCCTATATCGCGTCCCCTGCACACAAGGCGTACGTAGAAAACCACGCCAAACACGTTGTCGAGAAACTCGCGGCCGTGCAGCACGAGATCTGAAACAGGATCACTTAAGTCTGCGCGTCTACCTCATTTCGTCAGAGATAGTCCTAGTGCTTCGCTGAAAATGCCTGCACCATGGCCGAAATGTCATGATGTCCAAGTCCCGCCTTGAGGGCCAGTTCGAACATCTCTTTCATGCCATCATGAAAATCTGTGGCGACATTCAGCGCGCGCGACGCATCGAGCAAATCCTCGTGCCCTCCGGCCCAAACCGCAAGCGAGGCTTCGGTCTCTTCGGTTTCACCACTTGAAATGGCGTCTAGGATCCGCAACGGCTCCAACTGCATCAACTCCGCGTTCTGCACAATTTGCGCCCGATACGCCGGGAGAGGGACCCCGGCTGCCTGACACAGCGCGGCCCCGTTGATTGTCCCCACCAGAAACCCAAGAATGCTCGAAATGGAAGCGCGCCCCATCACGATTGGCGCGACATAATTCTCACCAAGGTAATTCAGATTCGGCGACATCGTTCTGAGGTCCACATCATGTTGTTCCATCAGGTCTTTCGGGCCCGCGCAAATGATTGATGATTGCTCGGTCCCCATCTGCGTCGGAAAGCACATAATGGCCCCTTCGATAAGCCCGGTCCCGATGGTCTCCATCAACGCGGCATTGGCTTGCGCCTCGCTCACCGTGCCGCCTGTCAACTGGATGAGCGCGGAGCCTTTCAGCGCAGAACGGACGGCCGGGTCATCGGCGATCCCGGCCCATGCCGCGTAATTGGACAGGCAAACGACGATCGTCGAGCACCCCTCCATTGCTTCACTCGCCGTCGCGCAGGCCACCGCGCCTTCGCTTGAAAGAGCCTCAGCCTTGGCAGGGCTGCGGTTCCATACTTTGATCTGTGTGCCCGCCGCCAAAAACGACCGAGCAAGAGCGCTCCCCATATCTCCCAGACCAATAACGGCGACTTTTGCTGATGACATCTTGGTTCCACACTCCTGCGATTGATCTCTCAGCCTTGCAGACGGCGACGTATCTGCACAGAAAAATCACGCACCGACGCGCTCGATCGCAATCGCGCAAGCCAAAGGCGGCAACCACTTCCAAGCCTTGACCTCC
>JABDPD010000044.1 GCA_013042895.1 Boseongicola sp.
GGCCGAGGCGCCCGGAGTAAAAACGCGGCTAACAGCAGATTGGCTGACGCCCGCGAGGCGGGCCACGTCAAGTGAGGTGATCTTGCCCTGTGGCATCAGTCTGCGGTCCAACCTCCGTCGATCAAAAGCGAGGTGCCGGTCACGAGCGCTGAGGCGTCCGAGGCGAGGTAGGCAACGGCTCCCATAATATCCGTCACTTCGCCAACGCGGCCAAGTTTGATTTTCTCTTCTATCCAGGCGACACGCTCGGGGTTTTCGAAAGTCTGTTCGGTCAAAGGAGTGCGAATGAAGGTCGGGCAGATCGTGTTTACCCGGATGCGCTTTTTGCCCCATTCGATGGCCATGGACTTTGTGAACCCTTCAACGGCGTGTTTCGTGGCGCAGTAAACTGCGCGGTCGATGCCACCGACATGTGCCATTTGGCTGGAAATATTGATCAGGCTGCCGGGCCTTTTGGCTTCATCAAGGCCCCGCGCCACGGCGCGGGTGAGGAAGTAGGCGCCCTTAACGTTGAGGTCAGTGACCGCGTCGTAATCTTCCGCCGTTGTGTCGAGAGCCGGCGCGTGGCGGGCCAGACCTGCAGAATTCACCAACACATCGAAAGGGCCGTGTGCCGAAACTTTGGCGTCGGTGTCGGCAATGTCGGCCACGTCGAGCAGCAGGATATCAGCATCAAACCCAGCCGCGCGCATGGTCCGCTTGAGGGCGTTTAGCGGTTCTTCACGTCGTGCCGCGAGAGTGACGTGAGCGCCAGCTTCGGCCAAGGCCACGGCGCAGCCTTCTCCAATCCCGGAGGACGCCCCAGCAACAAGCGCGCGTTTGCCATCAAGACGGAAGGAAGGCGTACGTGGAAAGCTCATGAAAACGCCCCTTCAGGCAATGTGACGGGCCCGGTTGGGCGGGTTTTTGTTAACTCGCGCATGCGACCAAGAACGTCGACTCCAATTTGGGAATACATATCGAGTATGTCGACGAGCACCCAGTTTTCCCGGATCAGTCCGTCTTCCAGACGCCAGAAATCGAGGCTGCGCAAAGTGATATTCTGCCCGGCGGGCGCAATGCCCATCCAGCCGTTGTCGGTTATCGTCAGACGCATATTCGGCCAGCCGGTCTCGCAGACGTAGTCGCCTTCGCCTACCCAGTGGGACATGAGATCCCCCATAGCGTCGAGTTTTCGGTCGGGCATAGCTGTGAGGAAAGGGATTTGGTGCCAGTTCCGAAAGCCCGCGACGCCGCGGCCTGTGCCTATGCCACATGGCCCATACCAGTTGAAACGTGGGTGCCAGTATTTTTCGAGGTTCATCACCTCGGGACCGCCCTCCGCCGGGTGGCGGCAGAGATCCGTTAACATGTCGATCACGTGCTGCAACGCGACTGAACCGTCACCCGACAGGGTCAATCCGTCCGATGTCATCGGCGCGGGTGTGCAGAGGAAACCACCAAGTTGCGGTGACATAGGCCAAGCATTCGCCTGCATCATAAGTTCCGGAATGTCCCAGATCGCCTGAATTTCAGTAACCTTGCCATTTTCGATGCGGAAGAACTCGTGGTAGCGCATATGCGCGAGGTGGCCGGTGGGCGGGATACCAAGGAAGGCGCACAGAAAAGTGCCCATGTAGTTGCCCATCGTTCCAACCCAGTGCTGACCCTCCGGCGTGGTACCAGCCATAACGATCATGTCGCGGCGTTCAAGGTCGGGCATGGCCGCGTGGAGCGGTTTGAGGGATGTGTCGTAGAACGCCTCGGGACCGTTCAGATCGCCAAAGGGGTAGCAAAGCGAGGTCTGCAGGTCGGCGCTGAAGACCGTATCCAAGGCGGTCCGAACAGAGACCTCTTCAAACGTTTCAGCTGCCGTCCGAAAAGGTGTTAGGCAGGCCTTTAGCTGATCCGGTGTCATGTCGACCCCTATTCTGCGGCTTCGCTGTAAGGGGCTGGCTGTCCGTAGCCGACGTTCTTGCCGCCATAACGGCGCACGCGGACGTTACATTGTTCAGCGTGGCCAACGAAGCCTTCGAGCATACAAAGCCGCGAGCCGTATTCCCCGATTATGGTCGCTGCTTCGTCCGTGGTGACACGCTGATAGCTGTGCGTTTTCAGAAACTTACCGACCCATAGACCGCCTGTATAACGACCCGCCTTTTTGGTGGGCAAGGTGTGGTTCGTACCGATAACTTTGTCGCCGTTTGCGACATTGGTGCGCGGCCCAAGGAACAGAGCGCCGTAGCTGTGCATGTTTTCGAGGAACCAGTCGTCGCGGTCGGTCATGATCTGAACGTGCTCGGAGGCAATGTCGTTGGCCACCTCGAGCATCTCTTCATAGGTGTCGCAGACGATAACTTCGCCGTAGTCTTCCCATGAAGTGCGCGCCGTTTCAGCGGTGGGAAGAATCTCGAGAATTCGATCGATCTCGGCCAGCGTTTCGCGGGCGAGCTTTTCGGAGTTCGTGAGCAAAACGGCGGGCGAGTTGTAGCCGTGTTCGGCCTGACCAAGTAGGTCTGTGGCGCAAAGCTCAGCGTCAACGGTATCATCCGCAATAACCATGGTTTCGGTGGGACCCGCAAAGAGGTCGATGCCCACGCGACCATAGAGCTGTCGCTTGGCTTCCGCGACGAAGGCGTTGCCGGGACCGACAAGCATGTGGACAGGGTCGATGGTTTCAGTGCCAATTGCCATGGCTCCAACAGCCTGCATTCCACCGAGGACGTAAATCTCGTGCGCGCCGCCCAAGTGCATAGCCGCAACGATGGCAGGATGAGGTTCGCCGTTCTGAGGAGGTGCGGAGGCGACGATGCGCGGCACGCCTGCAACGCTTGCAGTCAGAACGGACATATGCGCGGAAGCGACCATCGGGAACTTGCCGCCGGGCACATAGCAGCCAACGGACTGAACGGGGATATTTTTATGTCCGAGGATCACACCGGGGAGAGTTTCGACCTCGATATCGGTCATGGACGCGCGTTGGGCCTGCGCGAAAGTGCGGATCTGATCCTGAGCGAATTTGATGTCGTCCATGTCGCGCGCGCTGACCTTTTGCATGGCGGCGTCGATCTCGGATTGGTTCAGGCGGAAGCTGGCGGGTTCGTACTTGTCGAACTTGGCGGAAAGTTCGCGGATGGCAGCGTCGCCGCGCGTTTCAATGTCTTTCAGCGTCGCCTCAACAATGGCGCGGACCTTGGCGTCGTCTTCAGCCCGTTCGCTTTCGGGCTTGCCGGATTTGAGGTGTGTGATGG
>JABDPD010000453.1 GCA_013042895.1 Boseongicola sp.
GGCATAGGTGATCTGAAATGCGGCTGCGGTCGGGAAGTCAATTGTGTCGGGCAAGGAGAGGGCGCGGTCAGCATCGATGGTAGCGTATTCTGCGAGGCCGCCGTGGCCAGTGATGGCGGCGATGCGATCGCCGACTTGAAGGGTGCTGACATCTTTGCCGATGGCAGTGACAGTGCCCGCGATCTCAAGACCGGGAGTGAGGGGGAAGGGCGGTGTGTCCTGATAACGGCCCTCGATCATCAGAAGATCAGCATAGTTGAGGGCGGTGGCGGCGACCCGGATTTGGACCTGCGACTCGTCGGGAGAGGGATTCGCTCCGATGGTGAGCGTCGGGGGTGAATTTGGCGCGCTGACGGTAAGGAATTCCATACCAGCTCCACGATAACTGAGACGGTTAAGACTCATTTTTTGAAAAATACGCAGTTTCCCGCTGACATTAGGTACCAAAAACCAGCGGGGCAAGTTGCGCCGATTGATTGCGGTAATATACTGTTACTTAATGCTTTCGCGTCAACTTAGGGTGGAGTGCTAGGCGAAATTGTTCTGAAGCGGGGCAAAAGCGGACGGACCTGCCTAAAAAGACACCTATTAAAGTTGTAGTGAATGAGTGCATGTATATCCATGGTTGCAAGGAGGCGCACATGAAACACCCCGTTGACGTGCACGTAGGCAAGCGCATTCGTCACCGCCGTTGGATGGTTGGAATGACTCAGCAGCAGTTGGCTGAACACGTTGGAATCAAGTTTCAGCAAATCCAGAAATACGAAACGGGCATGAACCGGGTCTCTGCATCTCGCCTTTGGGATATTGCTGAAACGCTAAGCGTTCCGGTGAGCTTTTTCTTCGATGGCCTGAGCAGTGAAGCCGAAGAATCCGTTGAAGATCAGACTGTGCCGGGAGATATCCTTGCGGATAAGGAAGCGCTGGAGCTTGTGCGTTCGTATTATGCGATCCCTGAAACGCAGCGCCGCCGCTTGTTTGAACTTGCCCGTGTTCTGAGCGACGTTGCCTAAGGCACGAGGTCGCTTGACCCGATTGGCGGGTCTGTTACGCAAACCCCCATGTCGCGCGACAGTGGGGGTTTTCTTTTGTCTGAACTTGATCTGAATGAAATTTGGTCTGTTATTGATCAGATGGCGGACGCTGCACGTGTTGAGACCCTGCGCCATTTCCGACAGGCAGGACTAGAGGCACAAAGCAAGCGCGTGGATTTTGACCCGGTTACGGTTGCGGACCGGGGCGCTGAGGCTGCAATGCGAGAGATCCTTGGAAAACGCCGCCCGGAAGATGCGATCCTTGGAGAAGAATATGGCGCGTCGGCTGGGACGTCCGGTTACACTTGGGTGCTTGATCCTATTGATGGAACACGTGGGTATATTTCCGGCACACCTACATGGGGCGTTTTAATCTCTTTGGCGGATGCGCACGGGCCTGTGCTTGGAGCAATAGATCAGCCTTACATCAGGGAGCGGTTTTATGGCGGACCGGGACGCGCTGAGATGACGGGGCCTTTGGGGACAAAGGCACTGGGTGTGCGCGGCACGACGGATTTGTCCGAGACAGTTTTGTTTACGACGTTTCCGGAAGTTGGCACTCAAGAAGACGGTGCGGCGTTTCGGCGGGTGGCCGAGCATGTGAAACTGACGCGCTATGGATGCGATTGCTATGCGTATGCGTTGTTGGCGGCTGGTCAGATTGATCTGGTGATTGAGGCGGGCCTGGAGGCCTATGATATTCAAGCGCCGATTGCGGTGATTGAAGCGGCGGGAGGTATCGTGACGGACTGGAGTGGCGGGCCCGTGCATGAGGGTGGCCGCGCGCTTGCGGCGGCGACGCCCGAATTGCACCGCGCGGCGATGGCGCTGTTGGCTGAGACGTAAAGATGGACGTTTCCGCGCGCCGAGGCTAAAACAGCTTCGGGACGAGTCCTTTCCGCTCTCTTCTGTCGTCCCTTCGAACAGCCTGGTCCGAAGAGAGCGACATGACCAGGAGCGAACATGTCGCAAATTCTATTACAAAACGCAGATACCGTGATCACCATGGCCGGGGATGACCTTGCCGGAGCAGACGTCTTGATCGAAGGTGGTGCGATCAAAGCCCTTGGCGTCGGATTGGATGCGCCCGAAGCCGAAGTAGTCGACGCGCGCGGCACGGTCGTGACGCCGGGCTTGGTGAACACGCACCATCATTTGTACCAGACGCTCACTAAAGCGGTGCCAGGCGGCCAGGATGCGTTGCTGTTTGGTTGGTTACAGACTTTGTATCCGATCTGGGCGCGGTTCGGGCCAGATGAGATGCGGGTTTCGACGCTTTTGGGTTTGTCGGAGCTGGCGCTTTCGGGTTGTACGACAAGTTCGGACCACTTGTATCTTTATCCCAACGGATCGCGGTTGGATGACACGATCTGGGCGGCGGGCGAAGTTGGCCTGCGGTTCCATCCTACGCGGGGATCGATGTCGATCGGGGAAAGCGACGGAGGCTTGCCGCCGGATCATCTGGTCGAGGCGGAAAGTGCGATACTGGACGATTGTATTCGGGTGATTGATGCGTTCCACGACCCTGCGCCGGGATCAATGGTGCGGGTCGGTGTGGCACCTTGTTCACCGTTTTCGGTCAGCCGTGAGCTAATGCGCGATGCGGCATTGCTAGCGCGTGATAAGGGCGTTCGTCTTCACACGCATCTGGCGGAAAACGATGAGGACATTGCCTATTCTCTAGAGAAATTTGGCTGTCGCCCGGGGCAGTATGCCGAGGATTTGGGATGGACTGGGGACGATGTCTGGCACGCGCATTGCGTGAAGTTAGATGCTCAGGAGATTGATTTATTTGCGAAAAGCCGAACGGGCGTCGCGCATTGTCCTTGCTCAAACTGCCGGTTGGGATCTGGCATTGCGCCGGTGCGCGAGATGCGGGACGCGGGCGTGCGCGTCGGGCTTGGGGTCGATGGCTCGGCGTCAAACGATATGGCGAATGTCATTGGTGAAGCGCGTCAAGCGATGTTGATGCAGCGGGTTCGGGGCGGCGCTGACAAGATGGCTGCGCGCGAGGCTTTGGAGATTGCCACCGTTGGGGGTGCGGCTGTTTTGGGGCGTGATGACATTGGTCGGCTTTCGCCGGGGATGCGCGCGGATATTGCGGTGTGGGATGTGCGTGGGATCGAGAGTGCGGGAAGTTGGGACGCTGCGGCGATGCTGCTGGCGGGGCCGACGCGGGTTCGCGATTTGTTTGTGGAAGGGCGGCGCGTCGTTGAGGGTGGCGAAATGTCGTCACTGGACCTTGGAGCCACAATGGCAGAGGGCCGCACGCTGGTTTCGCGTCTGATGGGTTAGTGCGGCGCGAAGGCGGCGAGAGCGACGACAATCAGCATTGATGTGGCCATGGCGATGTTGATCGCGCGCTGTGCTTTTTCGGGCAGGTCCAGGCGTCGCAGGGTAATGCCGAACCAGAGCCAGAGGAAGTGAATGGCGATCCAAATAGCGTTCAGGATCAAGAGTTTGAGTGCGACTTCTAAGGCCGGAGCGGTTGGCAAAAACGCGAAAGCGGAAAACAGGGCCGTGTTCACCGCGTAGGCTTTTGGATTCACCGCCTGAAGGAGAATGCCGCCTTTCACGCCGGGTGGAGCTGCGCGCTCGATGAAAGCGATTTTGGAGCCTGCGAAGGCGATCCGGAACGCCAGATAGAAGAGATAGCTGACCGATATGATGTAGAAGATCGTCCGTATGCGCGGGTCGGCGAGCATGAACGCGCCGAGGCCGGTTATGACGCCAAAGGACACCAGATTCGTCCCGAAAAAGAGTCCAAGGAGGTAGCGGCTGCCGTGGCGAAAGCCAAAGGCCGAACCAACACCTGCAAGCGACAGAACACCCGGGCCGGGAGTGATGATCAAGAAGAAGACAGCGAGGGCGAAGGTGAGCATTGGGCGCAAGATGACAAGTCTTGGCGAAATGGCAAGGTAGGCCTCAAATCTAAGGCTTGGGATTGGGCATTTTCGAAAGGGGTGAAGGGTGTTGGCGCGCTCCTTTGTTGAAAGAAAACGTTCACTCCAGGTTTGTATCAAATTGTTGCGGTGCCAGACTGAGGAGCCGATAACCGCAACGGGTGAAGCCCCGGTTTCTTGCTTTACAGCATAGAAAAATTGGGTGGACCGCCTCTCGCGTTCACTCCCTGCTTAAGTACCTCTGCGTTGAGCGCAAATCATCATGAGTTGATCGACTTGCCTCGAATGCGCACGTCTTGGATCGCGCGGTCGTCGCCCATCATGATTGTCGGGAATATGGCTTCCCAGAGCGTATCGGCGCGGGCTGAGCGTTGAGCGATGGCGGGTGTTGAAGCGAGATCAATGATGACAAGATCCGCTTCAAAGCCGGGGGCAAGCGTGCCGATTTTCGTGTCGAGGCGGAGGGCTTGGGCTGAGCCGGTTGTTGCCAGCCAGAGAAGTTCGGCTGGGTGGAGCGCGCGCCCTTTCAGTTGAGCGACTTCATAGGCGGCGGCCATGGTGCGCAGCATCGAAAACGACGAGCCTCCGCCGGTGTCGGTGGCAAGGCCGATGGTTTGCCCTTCGCGCGTGAGACCGTCCATGTCAAACAGACCTGAGCCGATGAAGGTGTTTGAGGTCGGACAGTGGACGAGGCTTGAGCCGGTTTCTTTCAAGCGCGCACGCTCTCGGTCTGTCAGGTGGATCGCGTGCCCGAAGAGGGCGCCGGGGCCGATGAGGCCTGCGGCCTCGTAGGTGTCGAGGTAGTCGCGGGCGTCCGGGAAAAGGTCCTGCACCCAGGCGATTTCTTCATGTTGTTCGCTGAGGTGTGTTTGCATGGGGCAGTCGGGGTGTTCCGCCCAAAGCGCGCCAAGGGCGTGGAGTTGATCCGGTGTTGAGGTTGGCGAAAAGCGTGGCGTGATCGCGTAAATCAGGCGGTCTTGTCCGTGCCATTTCTCAAGGAGCGTTTTGCTGTCGTCATAGGCTGATTGTGCGGTGTCGGTAAGACCGTCCGGTGCGTTGCGATCCATACACGTCTTGCCTGCGATGGCGCGAAGGCCGCGGGTCTGTGCCTCGGAAAAGTAGGCGTTGACGCTTTCGGGGTGGATCGTAGCGAAGCTGGTTGTGGTCGTGGTGCCATTGGCGAGGGTAAGGTCGAAGTAGGTTTTTGCGATGTCGTCGGCATAGGCCACGTCTGCGAATTTCATTTCCTCCGGGAATGTATACCCGTTGAGCCAGTCAATCAGGCGTTTTCCCCAGCTCGCGATCATCGCGGTTTGTGGGTAATGCGCGTGGGCGTCGATAAAACCTGGCAGAATCAGGGCGTTGCCGTAGTCGGTTACTTCGGCTTGGGGGTGGCGTCCACGCAGGTCATCGGCGGAACCCGTTGCGGTGATCTTGCCGTTTTCGATCAGAACGCCGCCGCGCGCGTCGTGCCTTGCGGTGTCGATGCCTGCTTGAAACGGATTTGCCTCGAAAGCGAGCGTTTGCCCAATCAGCAGAGTTTCTTTTGTCATCTCGTCCTCTTCGGTTTTGCGGAACTTGCGCAAGACGGTCGTCTCTGTTCTCTAGCGTAATGCAGGGTTAAGTTCACCCCACGCTCGGCACGAAGGTGTTTCAAAAATGAACGATCAGACGGAAACCATTGAGCGGCCTGAAGACGAGACCGAGGACGACTATGCGCTGCGCAACCGAGTTGTTGCGGCGGCGGTTCAGGCAGCGGAGGATTCAGATCGCGCTCGGCTTTTGGCGGTCTTTGAGCCTCTGCACCCTGCCGATATTGCGGACCTTCTTGAGCAGGTAAACGTCGAAGACCGAACGAGTATCCTCCAGCTTGCCGGGGATTACATCGACGGCGAGATCCTGTCGGAGATCGACGAAGACATTCGAGACGAAGTTGTTGAAACGCTTGAGCCTAAGGTTTTGGCAGAGGCGGTTCGTGAGCTTGAGTCCGACGATGTTGTCGACATTCTGGAGGACCTCGGGGACGAACAACAGGAAGCGGTTCTTGAGGCTTTGGACGTTGTCGACCGGATCGCGGTTGAGCAGGCGCTGGCCTATCCGGAGTTCTCTGCGGGACGTCTGATGCAGCGCGAGATCGTGATTGCGCCCGAGCATTGGTCGGTGGGCGATGCGATTGACCATATGCGCGCGGAGACCGAATTACCGGAACAGTTTTATCACGTGATTTTGGTCGATCCGCGTCATCGGCCAGTGGCCTATGTCACGTTAGGACGGTTGATGTCGTCAAGGCGTGAGGTGCTTTTGGCCGATATCACCGAGGACAGTTTTCGCACGTTTGACGCCTTCGAGGATGAAGGCGACGTGGCCTATGCGTTCAACCAGTATCACCTGATAACTGCGCCCGTGGTCGATGAAGACGGGCGGTTGGCAGGGGTGATCACCATTGATGACGCGATGGCGGTGCTGGACGAAGAGCATGAAGAGGATGTTTTGCGTCTGGGTGGCGTGGGTGATGAGAGCCTTTCGAACTCGACCTTCGAGATTGTGAAGCGACGTTTTCCCTGGCTTGGGGTCAACCTTGTGACGGCAATTTTGGCGTCAATTGTAATCTCGATTTTTGAGGACGTTTTGCAGGCAGTGGTCGCTTTGGCGGTGTTGATGCCGATTGTTGCTTCCATGGGCGGGAACGCGGGCACGCAGTCGATGACGGTGGCGGTGCGGGCTTTGGCGACGCGCGACCTTACAGGCTCGAACGCGTGGCGGGTTGTGCGGCGCGAGGCGGCGGCGGGGTTGCTCAATGGTTTGATTTTCGCGGTCGTGATGGGGATCGTTGGAGTCATCTGGTTTGGTTCACCGACGATTGGGGCGGTAATTGCGGCGGCGATGGTGGTGAACCTTTTGGTGGCGGGCCTGTCGGGGGTATTGGTGCCTTTGGCGTTGGATAAGGCGGGTGTTGATCCTGCGCTCGCCTCGGGGACGTTTGTGACCACTGTCACGGATGTCGTTGGTTTCTTTGCATTTTTGGGACTGGCGTCCTGGGTGTTTCTATGAGCGACAAGACAGAGCTGCGCAAATCCGCTCGGGATCGTCGGGCGGCGGTGCACGGGAGTGTCGATCCTGCTCCGGCGCTGGAGAACTTGGAGCGGTTTCTTGGCGAGACCGAGGGGCGGGTGTCGTTCTACTGGCCGATCCGGACCGAGATCGACCCGCGGCCGTTGTTGGAGAAGCTCTGTGTGGACCGGGACGTGTGTTTGCCGGTGACAACAGGATTTGAGCCCCTAGTTTTTCGCGCTTGGTTGCCGGGAGCAGCGATGATTGCGGATAGTTTTGGCGTCGAGGTGCCTGCCGAAGATGTGCAGGTTACCCCTCAGGTGCTCATAGTACCGATGTTAGCGTTTGATGAGTGTGGGCACCGGCTTGGCTATGGGGCCGGGCACTATGACCGGACGCTCAATAAATTGCGCCCGCTTGGCCCCGTGACGGCAGTCGGCTTTGCCTATGAGGCGCAGCTTGCGGACACTTTGCCGATTGAGCCGACGGATGAGCCGTTGGATGCGATTGTGACTGAGGAATG
>JABDPD010000047.1 GCA_013042895.1 Boseongicola sp.
CCGCGACGGCGTGCGCCCGACCACGGCCGAGGCTGCAACCAAACGCCTGTCTGCGGCAAACACATGGCGCAGTGCTTGGGAATGATCGGAGTCGACCAAATCTTCAAACGCCGCCGTTTCCAGCCCACGCCCTATTTCATAGGGCAGCAACAACGCTGCCTCGACGCATTCGATCAACCGCAACGGAGCGTCCAAGGGCGAGGCTTCGGCAACGCGTCGATGTTCGGCCACCGCCTCCAGAAACGCTTGCCCTTCGCCCAAGCGATCACGTCGCTCAGAACTTTTGACCAGAGGCGCATCACTATCAGCTAAGGTGCGCGCCTCTTCAATTGCAGCCGACAAGACGTCACCGTCCTCTATCCGGTCCACGAGCCCAATCTTAAGAGCAGATTTCCCGTTCACCGCCCGCCCGCTTAACAACATCTTCAATGCCGCAAGCCCACCGACGACCTTTGGCAAACGCTGTGTACCACCAGAACCCGGCACAATGCCGATTGTAATCTCGGGTGCCCCAAGCCGAGCACCGGGGTGCGCCACGCGCCCATGCGCCGCCAGTGCCAGCTCCAAACCATTGCCTAAAGCCGCGCCCGTTATGGCGACCACCACCGGTTTAGCGCTGGCTTCTATCGTATCGCAAAGATCGCCCAGCGACGGCGCATCCGGCATTTGCGCCAAGGACGGCGCTGCATCAATGCCGGTGCCCATAGCGAACGCTCCGTCTCGACCCGCGATCACCATAGAGCGCACTTCGGGGCTTTCTTCCGCAGCCTTGACTTGTTCAGAAAGCGCAATCCGCACGCCGGGCGTCAGAGCCCCGTTCGGAGGGTTGTCGATGATGATAACGGCAACATCGCCCGGCGCTTGCAGCCCGGACGTCGTCCCATCCTCAATCGTGTCAGCGCGGCCCATAGGTTTTTGTACGCCATACCCCGCGAAACTCAAGCAGAAGGCGTGACAATATCCGCCCGTCTAAAGCCCAATTCAGACCGGTACGTTGTCCCACATGTCATCATCCGCATCTTGTGCAACGCGTTTTGGGTTTGGTGTGGTCTTTGGAACGGCTACTCGCACAACGGAAGGTGCATCAAGCTTGCTAGTCAAAAGCGCCTTGGCGTCCTCAGCGCGGGTCGGATCAGCCAATACAGCATCAACAATCGCTGCCACATCAGCGTCGTGACCGCGCGCTTTCGCCTGTTTGTTGTGCTCGGGTTTCATCTTGGTCATTGAATTCTCCCTAAAAAATGCGGCCCCTCACACGAAGCTCTTGTCATGAGGACTTTTTAGCATGACAGGCATTTTAAAGCGTTGATGAATGTCAATTTTCTTCGGGTTTTCGCCAACCGCCCGGAATTTAGGCGGGTTTTTGCGACCCATCCTCTTCGGATTGCGCACAAAACAAATCGTAGAGCACCTGAACCAGCGCTTCGAGCCGCTCATCCGCCAGAGCGTAAGTTACGATTCGGCCTTCTTTGGTCGCACTTACCAAGCCTTCGCTGCGTAGTCGGGCCAACTGCTGCGACACATAGGCCTGCCCTAGATCCAATGCGTTCTCCAATTCTCCAACGCGTTTTGGACCGTCTACCAATTGACACACAAGCAAAAGCCTTGCCGGGTTGGATAAAACCCGCAAATAGGAAGCTGCATCCGCAGCCGAGTCCGCCATTGCGGATTGAGAAAACTCCGAACTATCCTTCATCGATCTTGATTCCGGTTAAGAATTGTAAACATATATCATAACGCATATGTATTGATCACGTAATTCTCATACCATGCGACAGAGGAGACAAAAATGAAACCCATCGTCACATCATTCTTTGACAGTGCTACGAACACAATCTCTTACGTCGTCCGCGATCCAGAAGGCACGCAATGCGCGATCATAGATAGTGTACTGGATTTTGACTATGCCTCTGGTCGCACGGACACGGCTTCGGCTGATGCCATCATCGAATATATCAAATCCGAAGGTCTCAGTGTCGCCTGGGTTCTCGAAACGCACGTTCACGCCGACCACCTTAGTGCGGCGCCATACTTTCAGGAAAAGCTGGGCGGGCAAATCGGCATTGGTGAGAACATCAAGACCATTCAGGACACCTTCGGCAAGATTTTCAATGAAGGCACCGAGTTCCAACGCGACGGCAGCCAGTTCGACGCCCTTTTCAAAGACGGCGACAGCTTTCACTTAGGGCAGTTGCGAGGTGACATCATGCACACACCGGGCCACACGCCCGCCTGCCTAACCTACGTGATCGGCGACGCGGCTTTCGTTGGCGATACGCTCTTTATGCCCGACTTTGGCACCGCACGCTGCGATTTCCCGGGCGGCTCTGCCAGCGATCTCTACGATAGCGTCCAGCGGATCCTCACTCTTCCGGACGAGACCCGCATCTTTGTCGGCCACGACTATAAAGCGCCGGGGCGCGAAGAATTTGCA
>JABDPD010000466.1 GCA_013042895.1 Boseongicola sp.
CACCCACACTGGTCGTGGCAATCGCTTACACGATCTTTGTTCCCGGAGTTATCGCAACCATCGTATGGTTCTGGCTGGTCAACCGAATTGGCACCGTGCGATCAGCGACGTTTCACTTCCTCAATCCTTTCTTCGGCGTCGCCATTGCCGCTCTTTTGTTGGGTGAGACACTGGGAGCCTTGGATCTTGTCGGCGTCGCTGTCATTACGGTCTCAATCCTTGCCGTTCAGATTTCCAAGACACGCGCACTGACGTGAAATTGATCCATTGTCACAGAGTTTTACGTGACATCGCTGGCTGAATTGCTCAGGAAGTCGCATGGATTTGATCCTTGGATATGTGGCCGGACTGCTTACGCTGATAAATCCCTGCGTGCTGCCGATCTTGCCAATTGTACTGGCGACGGCGCTTCAGGCCGGGCGGGCAGGACCACTGGTCCTTGCGGCTGGCATGAGTTCGTCGTTCGTAACACTGGGCCTCTTCGTGGCGGCTCTTGGGCGTACATTCGGGATCACTGAAGATATCGTTTCAAACATCGCGGCAGTTCTGATGATCGCTTTCGGCCTCGTTTTGCTAGTGCCTCAGCTTTCCGCGCGGTTCGCGACTGCAACGGCTGGCGTTGCAACTCAGGCCGATGGCGGCATGGACCGGCTTGACCGCAACGGACTGACTGGGCAGTTCACGGCCGGCGTGCTTCTGGGCGCGGTCTGGAGCCCCTGCATTGGCCCAACTTTGGGCGGAGCCATTTCGCTTGCCAGTCAGGGCGAGAGCCTACTGCGCGCCACAGCTATCATGGTCACCTTCGCGCTAGGGGTTTCTACCATCATTCTCGCGCTCGGCTATGGCGCGCAGTCCGTCATCCGCAAACGCCAAGCCATGATGCGCCGCCTTGCTGTCGCTGCGCGCCCAATCATGGGAATCGTCTTTGTGGTCGTCGGCGTCGCGATCCTGCTCAAATTTCACCACGTGCTCGAAATCTGGGCCTTAGACAATCTTCCCGTTTGGTTCACCGAACTATCTGTTTCGATCTGATTTAGGAGACACCGATGAAACGCCGTACTTTTTTGACTTCCGTGGCCGCAATGACCCTCGCTGGACCCGCTTTGGCAGGTGTGGGCTCGGCATACACTCCCGGTCTTGTTCAAAAAGAGCTGGATGCCGGAAGGACGGTTTTTGTTGATTTCTATGCTGATTGGTGCACGACATGCCGCCGTCAGGAACGGGTGATCAATGCGCTTCTGGCTGATAATCCGGAGTATGCCGAGAAGATCAGTTTTGTTGCGGTTAATTGGGACCAACATGCCAATTCTGAGCTGTCGGTGTCCCTGAATATCCCACGCCGGTCGACCTTGGTGGTACTGCGAGGCGAAGACGAGATTGGACGTATTGTTGCGGGTACGCGCGAGACAGACATCAAAGCACTTCTAGATAAGGCTCTCGCTGCGGCGGTGTCGTAGGCGCGGGTTGGAATCGGCTAATATCTCTGAACAATAGCCTGAAGCGGAACTCCCGCTATTTTTTCCAACGCGCGCACCTCATCCGCGTCGAGCGGCCCGCGTCCTTTGTTTCGGGCGCTTACGAACCAGCGTGCAAATCCTTGTGGCGGGGTATAGATGAGAGCGTTCAGGTTGGTTTCAAGCTGGCAGCACGGAGCCTTGTGGCGATGCAGGTGAAAGCCGTCTTCGCCATGCCAATCCTCATCCATCCAGGTATGCCATTGGTCGGACGCAACTTCCTCACCGCATGACTGGCAGGCTATGCTCTCAAACGCTTCGCCGCAGTCGATAAACTGCAACTTGCCATAGTCTTTTACCCGAGCCTCATCGGTTCCCGCCAACGTTGCCAATGCATCTCTCAGGGCATTGGCCGAAGCGGGAAGGTCCGCCTTCGGGTCCCTTGGGATCACCACGAGAAAGTGGTCTGCCATTAGCCGATTTGCCCGCGCTGACCGCCGGTTTGTGCACGATCCAGCAACAAGTGATCCAACACAACGGCCGCTGCCATAGCCTCGGCGACTGGTACTGCGCGGATACCGACGCAGGGGTCATGTCGTCCTTTTGTAATGATCTCGGTCGCTTCGCCCGACTTCGTGATCGTCTTTCGGGGCGTCAGAATGGAAGACGTCGGTTTGACGGCAAAACGGACAACTAGATCCTGCCCTGTTGATATTCCACCTAGGATCCCGCCAGCATGGTTGGATGAATAGATAGGTCCGTCCGGTCCCATTGTGATCTCATCCGCGTTCGCTTCCCCGGTTAGACGCGCCGCTGCCATACCTTCGCCGATCTCGACACCTTTCACAGCGTTGATCGACATCATCGCGGCCGCAAGGTCGGTATCGAGCTTTGCGTAAACCGGCGCTCCGAGGCCCGGAGGGCAGCCGCGGATAGAAACCTCGATCATAGCGCCAACTGACGAGCCGCTTTTGCGCAATCCATCCAGATACCCGGCCCATTCTTGCGCGGCACCGGAGTCAGGAACCCAAAACGGATTGCGCTCGATTTCGTCCCAGTCAAATTGACTGCGGTCGATGTCCTTCTCGCCCATCCCAACCATGTAGCCTGTAACCGTGAGGGCCGGCGCAAGTTTCGCCAAAGCTGCTCGTGCAACACCGCCCGCGGCCACCCGGGCCGCTGTTTCTCGGGCTGACGAGCGACCGCCGCCACGATAGTCTCGAATGCCGTACTTTTGCCAATACGATATATCGGCATGCCCGGGGCGAAATTTCTCGGCGATGTCGCCATAGTCCTTGGAACGCTGATCGGCGTTCTCAATCATCAACTGGATGGGAGTACCGGTCGTAACGCCTTCAAACACACCTGAGAGAATTCGAACTTCGTCGGCCTCTCGACGCTGAGTAGTGTACTTGTTCTGACCGGGCTTCCTGCGGTCCAGCCAAACCTGAATATCCGTCTCGCTCAAAGGTAAGCCCGGCGGACAGCCGTCCACCGTTGCCCCGAGCGCTGGCCCGTGGCTCTCACCCCAGGTCGTGACCCGGAAGACATGTCCGTATGTGTTCAGGCTCATCGCGTCGTCTCCTTTGAGCGTGGGTCTAATCGGAACTTCGCAAGGATGGAAGCGGGTGCGCGCGGTTCTCTAAAGGTCTGTGCGACGCTTCATCATGATTTTGTTGCCGCTTTCGTCAGTTACAACCCACCCAAGGCGCTCGTAAAGGTTCACGTTACCCGGCATATCGCGGTGAGTTGCAAGGGCCATTTCGCGCAAACCCTCTCGCCTTGCCTGATCCACCGCAAAGGCCATCAACGCTCGACCGACCCCTTTGCCGCCATGGTCCGGCGCGACCGCGACATTGGCGACATGCCAACGCCCGGACTCCGGACCGCCAATCAAACAGCCCCTGATCTCCTGCGCTTCCACTGCAACCCAAACTCGACAATCAGCGATATCTTCCGGGACACCTGCCGCAACATCCGGTAATTCCGCGATCTTTGCGAGCCATGGCGCATAAGCTCTACTAATGACCGCCTCCACTGCCTCAATGTCCCCGTGAACCGCTGATCTGATGATAACGTCTGACATAGACAGGAACTTGCCATCTCTCGACAGGATTTCCCAGTAGCCTTCACCCTTTTTGAATTACCACGGGGAGGGCGCGAGATCGCCAGACCGATACAGAGCCCCTTTCTACTTGCACTGCTGAATAAACCGCCCTACCTCCAGAGATACCTCGGGGGGCCCAACTGGGCTGAGATGCTGATCCAGCGGACCCGTAGAACCTGAACCGGTTAACACCGGCGGAGGGAAGGTCGAGACGCTCTCACCCGCTCCTTCGCCCAGTTGAAAGGAAATGAGATGCGTTATCCGATCCTTGCGGCAGGGCTTTTGGCAGTCATTCCGGCTTCGGCCCAGGACTTGCCCATTCTGACCGTGTACACCTATGACAGTTTCGTCGCCGATTGGGGTCCCGGGCCCGCGATTGAAGCTGCCTTTGAAGAAACTTGCGCTTGTGATC
>JABDPD010000468.1 GCA_013042895.1 Boseongicola sp.
GGCATAAGCCGCCGTTTGTGGGGGCCGAAACGCGGCTTGACCAGTTGATCCAGAACCATCACGGCGCCTTGAAACGATTAGAGGCATTTCTGGCTGAGCCTCACACCGCGGAGGAGTGTTTCCCGACACTTTTCAAGCGCGAGATTACGAGCGGCGAGTATGGGCTCGCTTTGGTCGAGGCAATGGCGCATTGCCTGCATCTTTGGCATGCTGGCCGTGTGACACGCGAGATGGGTGACGATGGGGCTTGGCGATGGCGGGTTCGGGGGGACGGCTGATGGACGAGAAGATCGAGACGACGGCGGAATATGTAGAAGGCTCGGCAATGCGGCTGGGACGCGCGGTACACACGGGCGAGGGACCTTGTCCGGGACCGGAGGATACGCCTTTGCCGGAGGCGATCGCCAAGAAACCCGTAGAGGAGAAATCTCCTGCGGAGTGGGCATATGAGCGGTTGATTCTCTACATCAAGAACTTCGAGGAGTTGCTCGATGGCGAGCAGGAAGTTGCGATGGGACTGACGGACACAGGCGCAGGTGTGTTGCGGATTGAAGGGCTTGGGTATTTCGATCCGGATATCGTGACGTTTTATGGCACCGACGGGATGGGCGCGCGAATTCAACTGGTGCAGCATGTTTCGCAGTTGAATGTTGTGTTGCGGGCGACTCCGAAGCCGGATCAGGCAGCGCCAGCCCGTCGGATTGGATTTGATCTGGCTAAGGGGCTGGATGAAGACTGAAGGTGCGGCCATCGGTCGTGACGGTTGGGTCGTGACACGGGCGATTGATTACGGTAGCACCATTACAAACAGGAACCGGAGACACGAAGAATGGCTGAGCATAAGCACGGCAGCATGAACATCGAAGCCCACGAGAAGGCCTTTGCTGGCTTTATGACGTGGTCCAAGAACGTCGCGATTGTTGCAATTGCCGTTCTGATCTTTCTCGCGATCTTCAACACCTGATCCGAAAGGCGTGAGGGCGATGATCCTCCGCTGTTTGATCCTTTTCTTTACTTCGACGTTACTGACCGCCTGCGGTGGGCCGGCCGAGCCTATTTGGGCGCCGGATGCGGCGGTTGAACGGGCATCTCATGTTCATGATGGTCCGACGCGGATCTCATTGTTTACCGTCATTTCAACGCGAAATGGGTCGGGTGGGCATTCCGGGTTGTTGATCAATGGTGCCGAGCGGGTGATGTTTGATCCTGCAGGCAGTTTCAAGGTGCCGTTTGTACCGGAGCGCAATGACGTTTTGTTTGGTATGACGGATCGAGCGTTAGCGGCTTATGTGGATTATCATGCTCGACCTGCCTGGAAGGTTCGCACTCAGGAACTGGATGTAAGCGAGGAGCAGGCGGCGACTTTGCTGGCTGCAGTGAAGGCCTATGGAGCCGTGCCGAAAGCTCAGTGCTCGCTGGCGATTACGCGGATTTTGTCGGATGTGCCGGGTTTTGGAAGCATTAGCGTTGGATATTTTCCAAATGCGCTTGCCGATGACTTTGGTGCTTTGCCGGGAGTGCGCGAGAGTTTGGTTACGGATGCGACAGCGGACACCAGTCACAACGTGATTTTCAAACCCAGATCATAGAGCTTTAGAAGAGCGCGCCTAGGATCAGATAGGTGCCCACTCCCGCGGCGACACCGGGGAACATCCCCTTTCGCCACCAGCCCACCGTCACGGTTGTGATTGCTGCAAGGATCAGGGTCGGGTCCATCTGACCGCTTGCATCCTTGGCAAGGACTAAGGGCGCAACAAGTCCGGGCAAAACTGCGACGGGTGTATACCGCAAATGCCGCAGCGCCCACTCGGGTAATTCTCGGTCGCCGATGAGACCAAGGAATGAAAATCGGATCAGATAGGTTGCAACACCCATGATCACGATAATCATCCAGATTTGACCGTCGGAATAGCTCATCTTCCGCGCCTCCTTTCGATCTCGGCACCGATGATCATGGCGAGCAGGGCCGCGATCAGAAGTCCGGTCCCAGACGGCATGAGGGACAGGGCGAGTGTGGCGACAATGGACGTCACGGCGGCGGCAAGGTGGGCCAGCGTTTTGATCATTGGCGCCACCAACGCGAGGAACAGGATTGGCATGGCGAAGGTGACGTCAAAACCCCCGAGGAAAGTTTCGCCAAAGACCGCCCCGATATAAGTGCCAAGGAACCAGAGCGGCGTCATCAAGGAGATACTGCCAAGGAAGTAGCCAACCTTTTCGTTGACGCTCATCGGGGGGTCTTGATCGTAGCGGGCGATGGAAATCGCATAGCTGGCGTCGAAGTTGATGTAGGCACAGAGCATACGTTGCCAGAGCGGCGCCGCCCCAATATGCGGTTGCAGGCTGGCCGAATACATCGCCATGCGAAGGTTTACAGCGAGTGCGGCGGCGAGGACGCTCCAGACCGGCACGGCTTCGATCATGAGCTGAACGGCAGTGAACTGTGATGCGCCTGCGATCACGACGATTGTGAAGCCCATGGCCTGCGCAACCGAGAGTCCCGCCTCCGTGGCGACGATGCCGAAGAAAACCGAAAACGGAAAGCCGACCGCAATAAACGGCAGTCCGGCCCAGAAGCCAGCGATGAAGCCAGATTTTGATATGGTGGATGTCATGAAGGCGTCCTAGTCTTCTTTCGCGCATA
>JABDPD010000482.1 GCA_013042895.1 Boseongicola sp.
GATCAAGTCAGAGACGAGGCTCTCCAACTTGGCGCGGGTCAGTTTCATGACCATGTGCAATGGCTGGCCTGAGTCCTTGTCCATCGAGATGAACGGCTGGTTGATCTCGGTCTGTGTCGAAGACGACAGTTCGATCTTCGCCTTTTCGGCAGCCTCCTTCAGACGCTGAAGCGCCATTTTGTCTTTGGTCAGGTCCGCGCCGTGCTCTTTTTTGAACTCGTCAGCGAGGTAGTTGACGATGCGCATGTCGAAGTCTTCACCGCCGAGGAAGGTGTCACCGTTGGTGGATTTCACTTCGAAGAGACCGTCGTCGATCTCAAGGATTGTGATGTCGAATGTACCGCCACCAAGGTCATACACTGCGATGGTTTTGGTTTCTTTCTTGTCGAGACCATAGGCAAGCGCGGCAGCTGTCGGCTCGTTGATGATGCGCAGCACTTCAAGGCCAGCGATTTTGCCGGCGTCTTTGGTGGCTTGGCGCTGAGCGTCGTTGAAGTAAGCGGGGACCGTAATAACGGCTTGCGTGACTTCCTCGCCAAGGTAGCTCTCGGCGGTCTCTTTCATTTTCTGCAGCGTGAACGCCGAGATCTGCGAAGGCGAATACTTGTTGTCGCCAGCCTGGACCCACGCGTCACCGTTTCCACCGTCGACGATGGCGTAAGGGACGATGTCCTTGTCCTTTGCAACGGCTGCATCATCGACCCGGCGGCCGATAAGGCGTTTCACAGCAAAGATTGTATTTTCGGGGTTGGTGACAGCCTGACGTTTCGCCGGCTGACCGACAAGACGCTCGTCGTCCTTGAAGGCTACGATTGACGGCGTCGTCCGCGCGCCTTCTGCGTTTTCGATGACCCGTGGCTGGCTGCCATCCATGATGGCGACGCAGCTGTTTGTCGTACCAAGGTCAATACCGATAACTTTACCCATGCTCTAATCCTCTAAGTCTGGCGATTGTGGGGGCCCGGGCCCATTATGGCACCTCAGGTCCCATCCCAAGGAATGTGACTTCCCGTTTTCGGGTCATCACGGCTTCGAAGGGTATATAGGGAGGTGAATATGGGCCTGCAAGCCGTGGAAGCGGGGCTTTTGCTCCAATTTTTGGAATCTTTTTCGATGGTTGATCTCTTTGACACAGTGCCGGGCGGCCGGGTCGATTTGAATGGCGCTGTGATATGGCCTCGCCAGCTGGATAGAGACGCGCAATTGACGATGCTCGAAGACCTGCGCGCAGTCGCGAATGCCGCGCCATTTAAGCAGTATAAGACACCTGGCGGGCACAAGATGAGCGTGCGGATGACCGCCGCAGGGGACGTCGGCTGGGTGACAGACCGTGCCGGGTATCGCTATTCGCCCCGACACAAAGACGGCGGTGACTGGCCAGATATTCCAACCTCAATTCTCAAGGTATGGCGTTTGGTGTCCGGTGTCGAACGTGATCCGGACAGCTGCCTTGTGAACTTCTATGGTGAAGGTGCAAAGATGAACTTGCATCAGGACAAAGACGAAGCGGACCACCAATGGCCGGTTGTTTCGATTTCGCTTGGAGATCCGGGCCTGTTTCGCGTGGGTGGCGACGCACGGTCAGACCGGACCAAGAGCCGCTGGTTGATGTCAGGAGATGTCGCGGTATTGGCAGGTGACGCGCGTCTTGCGTTTCATGGGATTGATAGGATCAAGTTCGGTGAAAGTGATCTTCTGCCCAATGGCGGGAGGATCAACGTCACTCTGCGGGTGGCGCAATAGTGCAGCAGCCGGAGAACAATCCGGACTGCCGGAACCCGTCTTCGGCGTTGTTGTCCGACACCAGCATGTCCACTTCAATCCCATAGGCGCGATCCGACATGCCGTCGTTGCAGGCGCGCAGACGAATGGACAAGTTGACGTCAATTGGCCCTGCGTCGGGCGAGACCATGCTGCCGCGGTAGAAATATCTGTCCAATTGCGACCGCGATTTGAATAACCCCGAGATAAAACCTTCGGCGGGCGGTACATCAGGCATCGACAGTCGGATCGCGGGCTGCTCGTAACTGAGCGACCAGAACGGCTCGGTGCCAAAGCACTGCCGGATATCCACGAAGGCGACGGCAGGCTGTTCGACCTGCCTAGCGAGGTAGGTCAGCGAGACCCATCCCGTCCGTTCACCTGTGTTCACAAGTCCCCAGGTCAGATCTTCGTTCGGACGAATGACTTCGATATCGCTGGTACCAGAGGCCAGCGTATCAAGAACCTCTCCGGAAATATCCGGATCGGATCGCACATTGAGAACATCGCCATCATCGAGGCCGATCACCGAGTGAAGTGCAGGCCAGCTATGCTGCGAGGCGTCTGCGGTGCTGGCAAATGCCAGAAGCATGGCCAGCGCCCGGATCATCGTGCTGCGTCCCAGCTGAGCGAGGCTTGTCGTGAAGTGTAAAAAACTCCGATGATCCCGATGGCGAGGAGGACGAGCGATACCCAGAACGGATACATAAGGGATGATTTCATCGGGTTGTAATTCACGAAGATATACCCGCGCCCTTGGTCGATGATGTGAAACAGTGGGTTCCAATCAAACATCACAATCATATGCGCGGGGAGCGTATTCGCGACGAACATCTTGCCAGATGCAAACATATTCGCGCGCGAGTAAATCTGCATAAAGATGGCAGTTAGCTTGGGAAACCAAGGCTTCAGCGCCAGCAAGACCATGCCAACCGAACAGCCTGAGAACCACGCCAGCAACAACATCATCGCCGCCCCGAACGGGTTGTAGATCTCAATGGGAGTCCAGACGAGATGATAGACCAGCAGGATCGCAAACATCGACACAACCTGTGTGTAGAGAGCCCCCAAGGCGGAAGCGCAAACGGCGATCACCTGGTTCATCGGGCGGTGCTGCATCATCGGCGAGGTCGGGCCCTCGGACCCCATGACAGCTCCGACGGATTTAACATGCGTCATAAAGACGAAAATTCCGGACATAACGTAGAGAAGAAAGTCGCCCCGAATCGCCAAACCGCGTAGACCGAGAAGGTCGAGCAGAATGAAGAACGCCCCCACCATGACGAGGGTTTGCAAGATGTTGTAGAGGATCGAAATGACGGCGTTGCGGTGTGTTTTTCGGATCGAACGAACGGAATTGTGGAAGATCAGCACAAGTATCGTGGCCGCGCCCTGCAACAGCGATGATCTCTGTTCCGACTGAAACATGCGTTGTCTCGCTCAATTCTGACCAAAGTCGCAGCGTCTTCGCGCCGTCGCCTCTTGTCGTTGCCCCGTTCCGAAAGCATAAACCTGACACGACCCTAATTTCCAGAACCAAGGAATGCCCGATGGCGGATTTTGACCGAGTCGACATGGTTGCAACATTCCGTCGCCTCGCGCTTTTGGGCGGAGACGCGATCATGGAAGTCTATGGCCGCGATGATTTTGGGGTTCGCGCCAAGTCCGACGAAAGTCCCGTCACCGAAGCGGACGAGGCCGCCGACAAGGTGATCTCGGAGGGGCTGCGTGCTGCGTTTCCCGACATCCCGCTGGTTACTGAGGAACAATCCGACACACATAATCAATCGGTTTCGACTTTCCTCATCGTGGACCCTCTGGACGGTACCAAGGAGTTTGTTCAGCGGCGCGGAGATTTCACAGTGAACATTGCGCTTGTTGAGGGCGGTGTTCCAACGCTTGGTGTTGTCTTCGCTCCCGCGAAGGGGCGATTGTTTTACACCTCTGGGACGGGTGACAGTGTTGAGGAAACGGGCGACTTTGACAAAGACATTCCCGGCGCACTGAGTCCGCTTTGCGTCGGCGCACCAAACAATGAAGCTCTGCGCATCGTCGCCTCGAAATCCCACAGAAGTCCCGAACTCGAAGCCTATATTGATCGCTACGCTGTGGCTGACAGCGTCGCGGCGGGCTCATCACTAAAGTTCTGCCTTGTCGCGGTGGGCGAGGCGGATTTTTATCCGCGGCTCGGGCCCACGATGGAATGGGACACCGCCGCCGGTGACGCGATCTTGCGGGGGGCGGGCGGAGAAGTTGCAGATCGCGGCACGCTTGGGCCTCTGGCATACGGAAAAGCCGACTTTCGCAACCCGCATTTCCTTGCCTATGCGCGCGGCGTCGATCTGAAGCCGGAGTAAGGTATGTCGGCGGTGGATGCTCTTTCGATCAGCGTCATCGTCGCCAGCCACGAGCGGCCCAAATGGTTACGGCGATGCCTGACCGGACTGGCGCAACTCGATTATCCCAACTTTGAGATCGTGATCGCCGCGGATGATCTGGGTCTGGCGGCCATTGCTGACCATCCTGCTGTCGCGCACGTTAAGACCGTGCCAGCCTCTGAGGCCAACATCTCGCGCACGCGCAATCTGGGGGTTGAACAGGCGTCCGGTGATATCATCGCCTTCGTTGACGATGACGCGGTGCCTGAACCTTTATGGTTGCGCTTCCATGCCGAGGCGTTGGCCATGACCAATGCTGCGGCATCTGTTGGGAACGTTCGCGGGCGAAACGGCATCAGCTTTCAGTCTTCCGCCGAATCGGTCGATGCAGAGGCGGAAACTCATCGTGAACAATCTCAGTTAAAATCGCCGTTCGTTCCGAACCTCGCAACGGGCCGAGCTGTCAAACTTGTCGGGACAAACTTCGCAATCCGGCGCGACGTGTTGCTTGGCATCGGGGGTTTTGACGAGGCATTTCGCTACTATCTTGATGACACAGACATCTCGATGCGCCTCTCCAAGGCGGGCTATAAAGCCATTGTTGCACCTTCGGCCGAAGTGCACCATGCGACCGCCCCATCCTCGCGCCGAACACCGGCCCGACGCCCGCGAGATCTGACCGAGATGGGACGGAGCACTGCGTATTTCCTGAGAAAACATGGAACGATTACCGATAGTAGCTTCCAGCGAATGTTTGATCGCGAAAGACAGAGGCTTTTGCGCCATCTGGTCAACGGTACCTGCGAACCTAGTGATATTTCACCTATTCTGGAGACTCTGAGGCTGGGTTGGTGCGAAGGAAAACAGAGGGTCTCGCAGCCACTCCGCAAATTTCGAGAACCAAATTCGGGCTTTTTGCGGTTCCCGGCCATCCCGCCCGGCCATGAGGTCATTGCCGAGCGTCTCATGGGCAAACGCGCCATTCTAAAAGCAGATAAGCGGATCAGTCTGTTTCGGTTTTCCCGTACATCCCTTCGCCATCACGTGAAATTCGTTGAACCCGGCGTTTGGCTTCAAACCGGCGGGCAGTTTGGTCCAAGCGTGCGAGAAGCACCGGTTTTCAGGTGGTGCAGATTTGCCGAACGCGTGGAAGAAGAAACCCGCCGAGTTGCAATGCAAAGGGGGATCGGTGAAAATTAACCGTACGCAGGGTAAGGTGGGGATGTTGACCACCCTGTCTCGTAATCCTGGGTCGTTTGGCTTGTCCGTTCGGCCCCCAAAGCCCGTAAGAGGTCCTGTGTGTCTGAGTTGAAGCGACGTGTAACCAAAGCTGTATTTCCTGTGGCCGGACTGGGGACGCGCTTCCTGCCCGCCACCAAATCCGTACCCAAAGAAATCATGACGCTCGTGGATCGTCCGTTGATCCAATACGCCATCGACGAAGCTCGCGCGGCTGGCATTACTGAATTCATCTTCGTCACCTCGCGCGGCAAAAATGCGCTCGAGGACTACTTCGATCATGCGCCTCAACTTGAGAGTTCGCTTGAGAAAAGTGGAAAGCACGCGCTGCTCGAAACGCTGAAATCGACCAATATGGAAAGTGGCGCGATTGCCTATATCCGCCAACACAAGGCAATGGGTCTTGGCCATGCGGTCTGGTGCGCCCGCCGTCTGATTGGTGACGAGCCCTTCGCGGTTATTCTGCCGGATGATGTGATCGCTGCTGAAAAACCGTGCTTGCAGCAGATGGTTGAAGCCTATCACAAAACGGGCGGCAGCATGGTCGCAACAATGGAAGTTCCGACCGATCGGACGTCATCCTATGGCATCCTTGACGGTCAGGCCAACGGTGGTGCGCTGGTATCTGTGCGCGGTATGGTCGAAAAGCCAAAGGTCGAAGA
>JABDPD010000484.1 GCA_013042895.1 Boseongicola sp.
CATCAAGGGTGCCCACCGTGCCATTCAGCACGTCGGTATTTCGAACTTCCGCTTGCCGGTGCAGTTCCGCTCGACCACCGGGTCGCCACGGACACTGGAGACCTCTGTCACGGGCACCGTCAGCCTCGACGCCGACAAAAAGGGCATCAACATGAGTCGCATCATGCGTAGCTTCTACACCCATGCCGAAGAGGAATTCAGCTTTGAGGTCATTGAAGCCGCGCTCGACGACTACAAGAACGACTTGGAAAGCTTCGATGCACGCATCCAGATGCGCCTGTCCTATCCAATGAAGATCGAAAGCCTGCGCTCGGGACTGTCGGGCTGGCAGTATTACGACATCGCGCTTGAGGTCGTCGACACCGCGGGGACACGCACGCGAATCCTGCATCTCGACTACGTCTACTCTTCGACGTGCCCTTGCTCGCTAGAGCTTTCCGAGCACGCGCGCCGTACACGCGGCCAACTTGCGACACCGCATTCCCAACGTTCGGTGGCACGCCTTTCCCTCGTTATCGACCCAACAGCTGATACGCTTTGGTTCGAGGACATTGTCGGTCTTTGCCGTATCGCTGTGCCGACGGAGACGCAAGTTATGGTCAAACGCGAGGACGAGCAGGCCTTTGCCGAATTGAACGCCGCGAACCCGATCTTTGTCGAAGACGCCGCACGTCTCTTTGCGGAACAGCTTCAGTCGGATGCGCGTATCGGCGATTTCCGCGTTGTCGCCAGCCATCAAGAAAGCCTGCACAGCCATGATGCCGTGTCGGTCCTGACTGAAGGCTCAACTTTTGAGGCCACCAGCCTCGATCCGCGCTTTTTTGAGACCCTCTTCCACACCGGCTAAGTCGCTTTAAACCTGCGCTAATCCCGGATATTTTGCTCTTGATCAGGAGCAGCATTGAGGGATTTGGCATGCGTTGGACCTGCAATTGCGGTGAAGTTGAACTTGAGGTCGCCCCAGGAGACGGAACGCGCCTCGTGTGCTTTTGTTCCTCCTGCCAAAGGTTTGCCAATGACTTTGGGGCCGGGGACACTCTCGAACATGGAGGCGGGGCAGATCTCTATCAGACCGCGCCCGAGGCCGTGTCGATCATAAAGGGGGAGGACAAGCTTTCATGGGTGAAGTACACCGCTAAAGGCCCGAACCGCTGGTACACCACCTGTTGCGAGACACCCATGGCCAACAGTCTTTCGACCCGCAACATCCCTTTTGCGACGATCCTCTCGCACAATATCGACGATCAATCCCAGCTTGGCCCGGTTGTCGCGCGTGTGAACCGAAAAGGCGCCACGGCGCAGATCACGGAGGACGCGGGCAACGCAGGTAAAGCCATTCGGGCCTTCGTCTGGAGGGCTCTGAGATCGCGCCTTTCGGGACGCTACAAGCAGAACCCATTTTTTGACGCAAGTGGCGCGCTCATCGCATCGGGACGGAGCCTTGGTGATTGACGAAGGCGCTGGGTTTCGACAAGGCTCGCACCTATGATTGACCTTCGCCCTGTGGGCTATGTTATTGGCCTTCTGGTGGCCAGCCTTGGCGCAACAATGGCCGTGCCGTTGGCGGTTGATCTCTGGACTGGCAATGGTCACGCCGCAGTCTTCGTGGAAAGCGCGATCCTCACCATCCTGACCGGCGGTCTGATGGCTCTGGCTTGTGCAAATGGCGTCGGACAACGTCTCACCATCCAGCAGACGTTTATCCTCACCACCGCCGTCTGGGTTGCTTTGCCGATCTTCGCGGCGATCCCCTTTCACCAAGGTGCAACAAACGCCACAATCACGGATGCATTCTTCGAGGCCATGTCGGGTCTCACCACCACCGGCTCGACCGTCTTTACCGATCTCGACGAGTTGCCCGCAGGATTGCTCCTTTGGCGCTCAATGCTGCAATGGTTCGGCGGCATCGGGATCATTGTTGTCGCTATGGTCTTTCTGCCGGAGCTGCGGGTTGGCGGTATGCAGATCTTCCGCTCAGAAGCCTTTGATACGGCTGGTAAAGTTCTGCCTCGTGCGGCTGAGATCGCGTCTCATATCGATCGTCTATGTCACTCTGACAGTTGCCTGTACGCTTTCGTACTTCGGCGTGGGCATGCCGTTCATCGACGCTCTGAACCACTCACTTACCACCGTGGCAACAGGTGGTTTTTCCACCCATGACGCCTCATTCGGAGCCTTCAGCGGCGCGCCAGAATATGTTGCAACCCTTTTCATGATCCTCGCGAGCCTGCCCTTTGTGCGCTATGTGCAACTCCTTGCTGGCTCTTCGCAACCGCTCATTGCGGACAGTCAGGTCCGGGCGTTTCTTGTTGTTCTCGTCCTACTCATCGCGACCGTCACCGGCTATCTCGCCATTGTCGATGATACGGCTCTTTCGGTCACTGTGCGAGAAGCTACCTTCAACATCACCTCAATTATCACAGGAACTGGCTACTCCAGCACCAACTACCAACTCTGGGGGGCTTTCCCCATCGCGCTGTTCTTCTTCATCGGTTTAATTGGAGGCTGCGCGGGGTCGACCTGTTGCTCCATCAAGATATTTCGTTACCAGA
>JABDPD010000487.1 GCA_013042895.1 Boseongicola sp.
GATCAAGGGAAGGCGCAAGTCGTTTAGACCTTCCAACATGGCGGCTCTCAAAATCGGACGCGGCAGAAGACGATCATAGGCCATTGCCTCAGGGGTTTTCGTGGGGCCCTCAACCACCTTGAACAGTCCTGCGGGCGCGAACTGGGACCTTAGACCAGTTGCTATGTCAAAGGGATCAACCTCATTGTCGGTGTGTCCTATAACGATCACGTCCTTGCTTCCGGGGCTTTCAAGAGCAAGGTCGTCGATACGGTCCACCAACACTGGCGCAAGCCCGATCAGCCCCATTTTTTTTGCCAGGACGGTCCGGTTCATCCCGGCTTGTTCCACGATGAACGCGCGCTCCAGCCAGGCGGGCGCGGAAATCTGATCGGGCTCGATATCCATCGTCGCCGTCAACGGCAGGCGGAACCCAAAGCCGGAACCTTCACCCTCGCGCGAATCTAGCCAAATTTCGCCACCCATCGCCTGTACCAATCGCTTGGTGATGGCGAGGCCAAGCCCGGTCCCGTCATGGGCACGATCTGTCTCGTTCTCAACCTGCTGAAACTCGCCAAAGACCGCGTCTATCTTGCCTTCCGGAATGCCGATCCCAGTGTCCTCGACTGTGATATGCACCTGATAGTCGGTCTCATTCTCGCTCGGCAGCCCGACCACCCGGATCAGGATATGACCCACTTCAGTGAACTTGATCGCGTTGCCCACAAGATTTGTCAGAACTTGTCGAATGCGCCCCGCATCGCCCAGATACCCTCTCGGCATGAACAGATCAAAATCCACCGCAATCTGTAGTCCCTTGTCACGTGCGCTTGGCTGAAGCAGCGTGACGACCTCGTGGATGCAACGTTCAAGATCAAATGGTGCGCTTTTAAAGCTGACTTTATCGGCCTCGATTTTCGAGTAATCCAGCACGTCGTTAATAATTACTAACAGCGCCTCGCCAGACGAACGGATCGTCTCGGCAAAGGCCTTTTGTTCGGCGTCCAACTCGGTTTCGCCAAGCATTTCCGCCATTGCGACGACACCGTTCATGGGCGTGCGAATCTCGTGGCTCATGTTTGCCAGAAACGCGGATTTCGCGCGGTTCGCGGCCTCGGCCCGTTCACGCGCTTCGCGCAGCTGCTCTTCACGAACGGCCTGTTCTGTTACGTTCAGGGCAAGGGTTACAAGGTCACCATCGCGTGTACGCCGGTCGATCAGGCGGATGAACTGGCCGTTCCAGAGCTTCAAAACCGCGTGTTCAATCCGGTCGTTTTCGTATCGCTCAAGCATTTCGCGCTTCCATGCCGCCGACGAGTGCTCGCCGATGTTTACGATCCCTTCATCGGCGAGAAGCTCGATCAGCATGGCGATGCCGACGCCGGGCGCAACTAGATCAAGTCCTTCAAATATCGAAAGAAATGCACGATTTGCAGCAACTAGTACATTATTACGGTCGAAAACGGCGAACCCGTCGCGGATCGTTTCAAGCGAGTCCCAAAGCCGGCGTTCAGCGATCACCATCGCGCTTTCGGCACGCACCAGACTGTCGCGTGCCACATCCACCTCGCATTTCAGCGTCTCTGCCTCGCTCCTCACCCGGCTCATCTCTTCACGGCTCAAGACGATCTCACCCGAGAGCTTGCGCGCATGCAGCGACAATTGTCGATTGGCCTCGCCCAATTCGGATTTCAACTGCGCCATCAGCTTCTCAGCAGCCAGCCGCGCGCGCCGCTCGCTTTCCAGTTCTTCGACAATATCCATCGGCCACTCCGTCAGACAGCGCAGGTCCGCACCCCACACTTTATGACCCGGGCAGGGTAAATAAGCTGTTAACCTCTATGACCAAACCACAAAGGTTTGGTGGTAAGCCGCTGTAACGGCAGACATCCTGTTCGCGTCACAATCATGTCGCGGATGTCGGACAAGTGCGCATGAACCTGTTAAAACGCACCTGCAGGAGACACCGCCATGACCGATTTTGACCGCCATCTCGACGCAACTCTCGCCGCAATCGACGCCGATGGGCTGATGAAGCGCGAACGCGCGATCACGTCGCCGCAGTCCACGCATATCACCGTGGGTGGCGACACCATGCTGAACCTCTGCGCCAACAATTACCTTGGCCTGGCCGACCACCCACGACTCATCGGAGCGGCCAAGTCTGCGCTCGATGACCATGGTTTCGGTATGGCTTCCGTCCGCTTCATTTGCGGTACGCAAGACCTGCACCAATCCCTTGAAGCACGGCTTTCGAGCTTCCTCGGCATGGAAGACGCTATTCTCTTCGCGGCTTGTTTCGATGCCAACGGAGGCGTGTTTGAACCTCTGCTCGGAGCCGAAGATGCGATCATCTCAGATGCTCTCAACCACGCGTCCATTATCGACGGTATCCGGCTCTGCAAAGCCCAGAGATTCCGCTATGCCAACAACGACATGGCGGACCTTGAGAGCAAGTTGCAAGAGGCCAAAGCCAAAGGCACGCGCTTCACCATGATCGCCACGGATGGAGTATTCTCCATGGACGGCACGATGGCGAACCTCACCGAGATCCGCCGCCTCGCGGATGCCTACGACGCGCTACTCATGGTTGATGATTGTCACGCGACCGGGTTCATGGGGCCGAAAGGTGCTGGCACACCGGCTCATGCAGGCGTCAAGGCTGACATCCTGACCGGGACCTTGGGCAAAGCGATGGGCGGCGCAATAGGCGGCTATATCGCGGCCTCAAAGCGGATCGTTGATCTCCTGAGGCAACGTGCGCGACCCTACCTCTTTTCCAATGCGCTTCCCCCAATGGTTTGTGCTGCGGGGATCGAGGCCATAGAGATGGTTGAAAACGGAGATGACCTGCGCGCCCGACTCTTTGAAAACACAGCCTATTGGAGACAATTGCTCGAATCCGCAGGCTTCACGACCCTTCCCGGCGCGCACCCGATTGTCCCCGTCATGCTCGGAGACGCGCGCCTAGCGCAGGACATGGCCGCGCGCCTCGGCGAACTTGGCGTCTATGTCGCAGGCTTCTTCTTTCCCGTCGTCCCAAAAGGGCAAGCGCGTATCCGCACACAAATGAATGCGGCCCTGACACAAGAAGACCTTGACCGCGCCGCAGAAGCCTTCCAACAGGCTGGTCGCGAAACAGGTGCAATTTGATTAAAAGTCTCCTTCTTTCTGGCATAAATATTCAATAGCACTTCCGCTCTACAGAAAGCCGTTCGATATGACGAACCAGATGAAAGCTCTCGCCAAAACCACGCCTGCGCCTGGGCTTCAGATGATCGAGGCCCCGGTGCCCGAGATTGGCCCTGATGACGTGCTGATCCGCATCAACAAGACCGGAATATGCGGGACCGATATACATATTTGGGATTGGGACGAATGGGCGGCGAAGACAGTGCCGGTGCCTTTGATAACAGGCCACGAATTTGCCGGCGAGATTGTCGAACTCGGGCGCAATGTTACAGACCTCGCTCTTGGCCAGCGGGTTTCGGGCGAAGGGCATCTTATCGGCAAACACTCTCGCCAATCGCGGGCTGGGAAGTTCCATCTTGATCCCGAGACCCGGGGTATCGGAGTGAACGAACAGGGCGCCTTCGCCGAATACCTGCGGCTTCCCGCGTTCAATGCCGTGCCATTGCCGGATGAGGTCGATGATGAGATCGGAGCGATCCTCGATCCACTTGGAAACGCCGTTCACACCGCACTCAGTTTCGATCTGGTGGGTGAAGATGTGTTGGTCACCGGTGCGGGTCCCATTGGTATTATGGCTGCAGCGGTCGCGCGGCATGTGGGGGCGCGGCACGTTGTGATCACAGACGTCAATCCGGATCGTTTGGCCCTCGCGGAGAAGGTCGCGGACGTGGTGCCTGTGAACGTGGCGAGCGAAGATTTGCAGGATGTGATCACAAAGCTAAAGATGAAGGAAGGCTTCGACGTCGGACTTGAGATGTCCGGCAATCAGCGCGCGTTGGATCAGATGGTTGAAGCACTCGTGATGGGGGGACGCATCGCGCTTTTGGGCATACCGCCGGGCAAGTCACCTGTTGACTGGTCCCGGATTGTGTTCAAGGCGATCACGTTGAAAGGCGTCTATGGGCGAGAGATTTTCGAGACCTGGTACAAGATGATTGCCATGCTGGAAAACGGTCTCGACGTGCGCAATGTGATCACGCATCGTATGTCCGTCGACGACTATCGCACCGGGTTTGAGACGATGAAGTCAGGTCAGTCCGGCAAGATCGTTCTGGACTGGACCTGAAGAACGCAAAAAAGGAAGCACCTCAAATGGGCGACATGATTTTCTGGGCTTTGGCGACCGTAGCGCTGATCGTTGGCTTTCGCTGGCTTCAAAGACGTAAGAAATAGACGAGTTTTTTAGCCTGCGCTCTGCCATTCCCGGATGATGTCGAGCGGATAAAGCAGCATAATGATGTTGAGCGCCAACCCGTCCCGGATCACCCACATCGTGATCGCTTCAAAGACGAATACTATGGCGACACTCGCCCAAACAGGCAGCCGTGCGGCCAGCCAGAATCCAACCCACATCGCAATCACATCGGCCACTGAATTGACAACTGAATCGCCGTAGTAGTCGAGCGAGATCGTCACTGCTCGGTAGCGTTCGATGATCGCGTCCGAGTTCTCGACGATCTCCCATGCGGTTTCGACAAAGGTCGCAATCGTGAGCCGCCAAGGTACCGATATGCGACGTGCAACCAGCCAGAGCAAACCGTAAAACAGCACGCCATGCAGGATGTGGCTGGGTGTGTACCAGTCCGACAGATGCTGCGAGTTTTCGCTCGACATGGTTTCGCCGTGCCAGAGCTTGATGACGCCGCAGGTGCAGATGGGTTCGCGTCCAATCCACAAAAGCCATGCTGCCATTACGATCAGAATGATCCCGGACAGCGCAAAAGGTGAAAGCTGGCGTTGCATGCTTCAATGGATCACGGCAAACTCAATTCGTCTAGGAAAAAGGTTATGATCATATGGATGCACATACGACGCCCTGGCTCGCCATGTCTTTGAACAATGCCTGGGCCAATGCGACGCTATACTCTGCAATCCAGCTTATGCCCAACGAAGCGCTTACGGCCGAGCGCCCGGGATTTTTTTCCACACTTTCGCGCACGCTGAACCATATCTACGAGGTCGATCTTTACTATCTTGATGCGCTTGAAAATGGCGGGAAGGGGCGGTCTGTTTTCGACCGTACCGAAGTCACGGATGTCTCCGAACTGGCGCGTCTTCAGCTAGAGGCCGACATCCGGTTTGCGACGTTCTGCGGGCGTCTGGACGACGCTAAACTTGCCGAAACGCGCACAACCGAGCGCGACACCGGCCCGGTCGACGAGGTTGTTGCTGCTTTGGTTCTGCATCTTGTCCAACACCAGATCCACCACCGTGGGCAGGCGCATGTTCAGATGTCCCACGCAGGTGTGAGCCCGCCGCAACTGGACGACTTCTACCTCACCCATGGCCGCGTACCGACGGCCGCTGCCTATTGGTCGTGAAGTATCGACCGTCTCGTACAGAGTTCCTGTTCCGCTTCTGGGCGTCGCTTGGGGCCTTGGCGCTGACGGGTGTGGCTGTTGCAATCAAGGGCGTTCAGGTCAACATCGTGACCGTAGAGATGGGCATTATCACTTTGGCGTTCCTTGGCGGAAGCGCGGTTCATGCTGCGTGGAACCTTTGGGGTCGAAAAGACGGCTAGTGCGGCTCGACCGGGACACGCCCGTCGTCCGTCAGCGCAAAGCACTCGCCGTTTTCGAACACTACCGGCACCAACTCATGTCCATAGCCTGCGCCCGTGTCGATGTTTACGCGGTTGCCATAGTGCGTTGGTTCGTCAATCGGAGTGTGGCCGTGGACGATCAGCGCCTCATGGCTTTCAAGCCGCCACAAAAATTCATCGCGTATCCACAAAAGGTCATCTTCGTCCTGCGTATCCATCGGAAAACCAGGCCGAATGCCCGCGTGGACGAAGATCATATCACCAAGACGATGATAGAGAGGCATCTTCTCGATGAAGGCGATATGCGCTTCCGGAACGGCCTTCTTTGCACGTGCATGGAGTTTTGCAGCCCCCTCAAGCGTGCGTTTTTCGATGCCGTAGGATTTCAAAGTATCCTGGCCACCCATCGACGGGCTTAGCCAGTTCAGGTCCTTGCGAAGACGCCCATCCGTTGTTTCACCGTTACGGATATAGTTTGAGAACAGCCGGTCATGATTGCCTTTGATCACCAGCCAATCCGCACCGGACTCCATGCCGTCGATCAGAAACTGAATGACACCGCGACTGTTCGGGCCGCGATCGGTCAGATCGCCGATATGAATAACCGGAGACGACCCGTCACCGCTTGCCGCGTCAATCGCGATGCGACGGTGGGCGATCTGAAGTTGATCCAGATGCCCATGCACGTCGCCTATGGCATATACTCGGTCACTCATAACGTTGGCTTAGGTCCGCCCGTGGTTCGGGGCAAGACCTTTCAGTCTCGCCCTGTCAACTTCGCTGAAAAGGATGCTTACTCTACATCAAACTGCAAAGGGCGCACTTGAGTGAACAAGCCGGTGCTTTCCAGAGCGCCTATTGCGGCGTCTGGCACGGCCTCATCGACATACAAGAGCGCAATGGCATCTTGTCCCTTGTTCGAGCGCCCTAGGGTAAAGTTTGCGATGTTCACGTCGCTTGCGCCCATCGTGTTCCCTAGCGCGCCGATGATACCCGGAACGTCTTCATTGGTGGTGTAAACCATATGCGCGCCGACTTCCGCGTCGATGTTGATGCCTTTGATCTGAATGAACCGAGGCTTGCCGTCCGAAAACACAGTGCCAGCGATAGAACGTTCGCGCTCATCCGTGACGACCGTCAGTTTGATATAGGCGTCAAAAGTGCCCGTCTTGTCTTGCGTCGTGGTCGAGATGTCGACACCTCGATCTTTGGCGATCACAGGTGCCGAGACCATATTCACATCCGGATTCGCGGCTTTCATGATCCCGGCAATGACGCTTGCGTTTAGAGCGGCGGTGTTCATATCCGCGACTTGCCCGTCGTAAAGCACGTTGATCGCGCGCACGGGCTCATCTGTGAGTTGCCCGACAAAGGCTCCGAGGTGCCCGGCAAGTTTGAGCCAAGGTCCCATGACCTTAGCCTCTTCCGCCGTTACCGAGGGCATATTCAGAGCGTTCGAAACAGCGCCTGTCAGCAAATAATCCGACATCTGCTCTGCCACTTGAAGGGCGACGTTTTCTTGAGCTTCGGTCGTTGCCGCACCAAGGTGAGGGGTGACCACGACGTTCGGCAGATTGAACAGCGGGCTTTCAGTTGCGGGCTCAACAGCAAAGACGTCGAACGCCGCACCAGCAACGCGACCCTCCTTCAGCGCTTCGGCCAGTGCATCCTCATCCACCAGACCACCCCGGGCGCAGTTCACAATCCGTACGCCGGGCTTCAGCTTCGCGATATTCTGACGCGACAGGATGTTTTTCGTCTTGTCGGTCAATGGCACATGGAACGTGATGAAGTCCGAACGTGTCAGCAATTCCTCAAGATCAACCTTCGTCACACCCAAGAGCGCGGCCCGATCTTCGCTGAGGAAAGGATCAAAGGCGATGACTTTCATTTTCAGCGCCACGGCGCGCTCGCAAACGATCCCGCCGATGTTACCCGCACCGATCACGCCAAGGGTCTTGCCGGTCAGCTCGACCCCCATGAATCGCGACTTTTCCCACTTGCCGGCATGTGTCGAAGCACTCGCCTCAGGAATCTGGCGCGCCACGGCGAACATCATCGCAATCGCATGCTCTGCCGTGGTGATCGAGTTTCCAAACGGCGTGTTCATCACGATCACACCTTTTTTCGAGGCGTGCGGAATGTCGACATTGTCCACTCCGATCCCGGCACGACCGATGACTTTGAGATTGTCAGCCGCGGCCAGAATTTTCTCGGTGACTTTGGTGGCCGAGCGGATCGCCAGACCATCGTATTGGCCGATGACCTCTAAGAGGCGGTCTTTGTCTTTGCCAAGTCCCGGCTCAAAGTCCACATCAATGCCGCGATCCCGGAAGATCTGAACGGCAGTTTCGGAAAGTTTGTCGCTGACGAGTACTTTTGGTTTGTCTTGCATTTTCGTTAATCCATAGAGCGGGCGCACCGACGTGATACCGATGCGCGAATGTTGGGGTCAGGCAGCGGCTTCAAGCGCCGCAATCTCTGTTTCAAATGCCCAGTCGAGCCATGGCAAGAGAGCCTCGATATCCGAGGTCTCAACCGTCGCTCCGCACCAGATTCGCAGACCAGCCGGCGCGTCACGGTAGGCTCCGATGTCAAATGCCACGCCTTCGGCCTCAAGCCGTTTGGCGACCGCCTTGGCAAAGGCCGCGCCATCGGTAATGCGCGAGTCGGTGAATTTCAGACAGACGCTGGTGTTCGAGCGAAGTGCCGGATCATCCGTCAGATTGGCGATCCAGTCTCGCGCATCACAAAAGGCATGAATCGCGTCTGCATTGGCATCAGCACGCGCGATCAAACCATTCAGCCCGCCTACACTTTCCGCCCAACTCAGAGCGTTCAGATAATCCTCAACGCACAGCATCGAGGGCGTGTTAATGGTCGCGCCTTCAAAGATGCCCCCGATGAGCTTGCCACCTTTGGTCAGCCGGAAAATCTTAGGCAGGGGCCAGGAAGGTGTGTAGTTCTCAAGGCGTTCTACCGCGCGTGGGCTGAGAACGATCATCCCGTGGGCGGCTTCTCCGCCCAGCACTTTTTGCCAGGAATAGGTAACAACATCCAAACGATCCCATGGCAGATCTTGCGCAAACGCGGCAGATGTTGCGTCACAAATTGTCAGGCCCGCGCGGTCGGCCGGTATCTCAAAACTAGCCGGCACCCGCACACCACTGGTCGTGCCGTTCCAGGTGAAAACAACGTCTTTGTCAAAGTCGACAGCGGCCAAATCAACAATCTCGCCGTAGTCCGCCGTGCGCACAACTGCATCCAATTTCAGCTGCTTCACAACGTCCGTAACCCAACCTGCCCCAAAGCTCTCCCAAGCCAGCATCTCAACAGGACGCGCGCCTAAAAGGTTCCACATCGCCATCTCGACGGCGCCTGTGTCCGAGGCAGGTACAATCCCGATTAAGTGATCGTCAGGCACGCCTAAAACGACCCGTGTCTGATCAATTGCCGCTTTCAGCTTCGCTTTGCCGATGGCCGCACGATGTGACCGCCCCAAAGGAGCATCGGCCAAAGATTCGAGTTTAAAAACAGGGGGTTTGGCACAAGGGCCAGACGAAAAACGCGGATTGACCGGCCGCGTTGCCGGTAGTTTCGTATCCATTTCTGAATATCCTCACAGATATGCGCCCTTCGTTGGGGAAGGGTGTCCCAC
>JABDPD010000002.1 GCA_013042895.1 Boseongicola sp.
CTACGGCATTGGCGGCACTTGCAAAAAGTGCAGTAGCCGAGGTTAGGCCAGCAGCGACCATACCTTTGAATTGCTTTCTCATAATTGAACTCCCTGGAGGACTGTTAATTCTTGGTTCCTGATACCGGATTAACTCAATCAGATTGATCATTCAAACAGTTTGAGTTAATCCCCGGTTATGTTTCAAAGCGCCCCCCAAAAAGGCAGCAACGCCGAGCGGTCTCGCCACCGAAACAGACAGGCTGTGCTTGGGCAAATTCATCGAAGAGGCACAATGGGGCGCGCTGAGATTGGCCGCGCGCTGTCTTTGTCTACACAAGCGGTGAGCAATATTATCGCCGAGCTATCGGACGACGGACTGTTGATCGAACGCGGCCATTTGGCGGTCGGTCGCGGACTGCCTGCAAAGCAATATGCCCTTAACCCAAAAGGTGGATATGCGTTTGGAATCGAGATCCGCCCTGACGCTTTGCTCGCAGCTCTTCTCGACATGGAGGGCAATCCAGTGATGATGAAAAGGGTTGCCATGACGAAAACCGATCCCGAAACGATCGTAGTTCAGATCAAGTCACTCTATCTCGAGGCTCTCGCCGACGAGGCCGGAGCCGGAGGGCGGATGCTCGGTGCGGGCATAGTCATGCCCGGTCCATTCGGAGCCACTGGAATTTCAGGTCATGGCACAGATCTTGCGGATTGGAACGATATAGATCCCGCTACCTATTTCTCCCAGGCGCTCGATCTGCCGGTCGAGGTTTCCAATGACGCGAATGCCGCCGCGATGGCCGAGCGCCTGAATGGCGCCGCGCAGGGCCTGTCAAACTACGCTTACCTCTATTTCGGTACGGGGCTTGGACTAGGTCTTGTGAGCGATGGGGCACTTGTTCAGGGCGCTTTCGGTAATGCGGGAGAAATTGGGCATATTCCGATGCCAGGAATTAATGGTAATCTTGAAAGCCGCCTCAGCCGCATGTCTTTGCAGCAACACTTGAGCAGCGCGGACAAACATGCGGACGATATCGATACTCTTGCCATGCTTTTTGAAAGTAGGGACAAAGACTTGCACGCATGGCTTAAACCCGCTTGCGAGGCTCTGGCGTATGCTGTCGCGGTGGTCGAAAACCTCTTTGATCCAGAAGCAATTATCCTCGGCGGTGCAATGCCCGACGCTCTTTTGGAGTACTTTGTCGATCAGACGAGCCTGCCCGATCAATCGGTCTCAAACCGGCCGAACGCCCAGCATCCCCGCCTTCAGAGTGGAGCATCCGGCCGCATGACTGCAACCCTAGGTGCGGCGGCACTTGTCCTTAACCGGACGCTCTCTCCGCACATCGCCCACGCTCACTAAACGGACGCATCGCATGCCTCTCACCGACAAAGCCCGCATTTCTGATGACCAGAAATCACCCCGTATTGTCGAACTTTGGAAAGCGCTTACAGCGCTGAAGAGCGTTGCCTCCTTCATGAATACCGGTGCGCATCCTGACGATGAAACCACCGCGATGCTTGCAGCCATGCGATTCCGTGACGGGATAGGTATTTCATACGCTTGCTCTACCAGAGGCGAAGGCGGTCAAAACGATATCGGGACCGAAACGACCGAGGCTTTGGGCGTTCTCAGAACCGCCGAAATGGAAGCTGCTTGCGATCAGATAGATCTCCGGATGTACTGGCTTTCTGAAGGTCCTGAAGATTCCATTTTTGATTTTGGCTTTTCAAAGTCCGGCAAGGAAACTTTGAGAAAATGGGGACGAGAAAGGACTCTGGCGCGTTTCGTACACATTATTCGCCGCGAACGACCTGACATTATCTGCCCGACATTTCTCGATATCCCTGGTCAGCACGGCCACCATCGCGCAATGACAGAAGCCGCCCATGACGTCATGGACCTTGCGGCTGACGCCAATTTCGAGGACTGCAATCTACCTGTCTGGAAGATAAAAAAGCTCTATCTACCCGCTTGGTCCGGAGCGGGCCAGGCCTACGACGATGACCTCCCGCCTCCGCCCGCGACACTCACAATTCCCGGGACAGACAGCGACCCTGTCACGGGATGGAGCTATGCGCGCATTGGTCAACAAAGCCGGTCGATGCACGCCACGCAAGCTATGGGACGGTGGATCAAAAGGGGGGATGAGACAGATTTTCCACTGCATCTGGTGCGGACCAGAACGGCGGTTCCAGATATCGAGCTTACGTCCGGCCTGCCCCATAAGCTGTCGGATTTGCCCACTGTTCATGCGGAAAGTGATCTCGTCGAAACACAGGCGAACATCGAAGCCGCTCTCTCCGAGTTCCCAAATAACGCGGCGATCGTGGAGCGTGCAACACGTGCACTATGCTCGCTCCGCAAGGCCGCTGAGCTGCTGACGGACGCCGAGAAGTCAGCCTTCGGGCACAAACTGGCGCGCAAGGAAACTCAGCTCTCACATGTCATCCGCATCGCTTCAGGTGTTGAAGTGCGCGCGGCTTTTGACAGGGATGTTCTGCGTCCCAACGACGCCGCAGAAATTGCTTTTGACCTTTCTCCGGGCAACGCGACTTTAGATGTAGATGCGGTCCTTCCAGCGGAATGGTCGATGGATGACTCTACAGTCTCAGTCGGTGATTCAGCTGCAACATCAGACCCTTACCCCGACACCTATCTTCCGGGCGAACCGCGCCCACCATACTTGAAAGTTCAAGTCACGGCCAATGGTGTCACCT
>JABDPD010000003.1 GCA_013042895.1 Boseongicola sp.
TGCAGGGCGTGGGCATTGCCTTTGGTCGCTTCCTTGAGATCGACGCCTTCTGGGGTCTTCTCATCGGTTCTTGCGTCGTGTTCGCCTACGCCGTTTTCGGCGGCACGAAAGGCGTGACATACACACAGGTCGCTCAGTATTGCGTTCTGATCACCGCCTACACTATCCCGGCGGTCTTCATCTCGCTCCAACTGACGGGCAACCCAATTCCGGCACTTGGCCTCTTCGGCGAGCACACAGCATCCGGCGAGTCCCTCCTGGTCAAACTCGACCAGATCGTGACCGATCTTGGCTTCAAGGAATACACTGCCGCGCACGGCTCGACCATCAACATGGTGCTCTTCACCCTGTCCCTGATGATCGGCACCGCGGGTCTTCCCCACGTCATCATGCGCTTCTTCACAGTGCCCAAAGTGTCCGACGCACGCTGGTCTGCTGGTTGGACGTTGGTGTTCATTGCCCTTCTCTACCTCACGGCTCCGGCTGTTGGTGCGATGGCGCGTCTGAACATTTCGGAACTGATGTGGCCAAATGGCACGGATGGTGAAGCGGTTAGCGTTGAGCAGATCGAAAACGATCCTGAGTATGCCTGGATGGAAACGTGGCAGAAGACCGGTCTTCTTGGATGGGAAGACAAGAACGGCGACGGCAAAATCCAATACTACAACGACGCCAACGTCGATCTGCAAGCCAAGGCGGAAGCCAACGGTTGGGCTGGCAACGAGCTGACCAACTTCAACCGCGACATCCTCGTGTTGGCCAACCCCGAAATCGCAAGCCTTCCCGGCTGGGTTATCGGTCTGGTCGCAGCAGGTGGTCTGGCAGCAGCGCTGTCCACGGCGGCTGGTCTCTTGCTGGCGATCTCGTCGGCGGTGTCCCATGACTTGCTGAAGGGTCAGTTAACCCCGAACATGTCAGAGAAATCGGAACTGCTTGCAGCCCGTATCTCGATGGCAGCAGCGATCGTGGTGGCCGTTATCCTTGGCCTCAACCCACCTGGCTTTGCAGCTCAGACTGTGGCCCTTGCCTTCGGTCTGGCGGCGGCTTCGATCTTTCCGGCTCTGATGATGGGTATCTTCTCGACACGCATCAACAACTCGGGCGCGGTCGCAGGCATGCTGGCAGGTCTGGTCGTGACGCTTCTTTATATCTTCCTGCACAAGGGCTGGTTCTTCATTCCGGACACCAACATGTTCACGGATGCTGATCCACTTCTCGGGCCAATCAAGTCGACGTCCTTCGGCGCGATTGGTGCTGCGGTGAACTTTGCGGTGGCATACTTTGTCTCCGGCATTACCAAGGAAACACCGCAGGAGATCAAGGACCTCGTCCAAAGTGTGCGCATCCCGCGTGGCTCCGGCACGGCTGTCGAAGGTCACTAACACCGACGGGAACACCGACGCCTCATACGTCTGTGTTCCTTCTTCAAAATCTGTTCTGCCCGCAGCATTGTGGGCAGGACATTTGAATAGAGAGCCGACCCTATGTCTCTGCCAGACAATCTGACCCAGTTTCTTGCCTCAGTTCATCCTTATGACAATCTGTCGGATGCGGCTCTGGCTGATATGGCGAGCGGGATAGACGCAGACACCTATCCAAAAGGCACACGGATTTTCACGGTCGGCGACATCGTTTCCAGTCTTTACGTAATTGTGGAGGGCGAGGTTGAGATTACCGATGAAACGGGTGTTCAGCTTTCGCTTCTCGGACCAAGGAATTCATTTGGTGAACGGGCATTGCTGCGTGGCGGTGACGCAACCAGGACTGCCACTGTGGCGACGGACGCAACGGTCATAGTGGTGCCTTCCACCACGCTTTTCGCCCTGATTGGCACGCACGCTCCGGTGGCAAAGTTCTTTAATCGCCGCCATGATAAACGCAACAACGGCAAAGACCTTGCAACGATGCCGGTCGAAAAACTGATGAGCCGCGATCCGGTAACTTGTTCGCTCGACACGCCAATCCGCGAAGCGGCCAAGGCAATGCACGACCAGCGGATCTCGTCAATTTGTATCAGCGATGGAACCGGGTTTTGCGGGATCGTAACGCTGCGAGACATGAATGGGCGGGTCATCGTGGAAGGAAGCGACCCCTCGGCTGCGGTGTCGACTGTCATGACGGCGGAACCATTGACGCTTGGACCAAAGGCACTCGTCACCGATGTCCTACATTTGATGGTTGAGCGCGGCATTGGGCATATTCCGATCGTAGACGGCCCTGATCTACTTGGGATCGTCACTCAAACCGACCTTACGCGCGCGCAAGCCATGTCGTCCGCTGATTTGGTCCGCCGTGTTTCGAAGGCTGCCAATGCGCAAGAAATGGCACGCGCGACGGCCGATATTCCGCAGCTTCTGGTGCAACTGGTTGAGACCGGCAATCGCCACGAGGTTGTCACGCGCTTGATCACCGATATTACCGATACAACGACGCGTCGTCTTCTGAAACTCGCGGAAGTTGAACTGGGTGAGCCGCCGGTGCCTTATCTTTGGCTTGCCTGCGGCAGTCAGGGA
>JABDPD010000004.1 GCA_013042895.1 Boseongicola sp.
CGCGCTCGCTTCCGGAAAACATGGATGCTGCAGAAATGCTGATTACCGCGGATGTGGTCACTAAGCAAATGACATTGCAGGAAAAAACCGATTTCCGCGCGACACATCTTGAGGCATATCAGTCCGAACGTTTGGCGCGGCGGTATCGTGCGCTCGTGGATCAGGTATCCGACCCTGATCTTAAGGAGGCTGTCGCCAGAGGATACCACAAAGTTCTGGCATATAAGGACGAATACGAAGTGGCACGGTTGTTGAGTGCGACCCGTGAAAAAGCTGAAGCGGCGTTTGAAGGCGATTTGAAGCTTACCTACAATATCGCACCTCCGCTTTTGTCGCGCGTCGGTCCGGATGGACGACCTATGAAACGTGCGTTCAAAGGGTGGATTGAACGGGTTTGGCCACATCTTGCAAAGTTGAAGCGTCTGCGTGGCACACCCTTTGATGTCTTTGGATACACCGCGGAACGTCGGTTGGAGCGACGGCTCATTCGTGACTATGAGCGAGACATCAAGGAAATGCTAAAGACCCCGCCGATAAACCATAGGGCCGCGATTGAATTGGCAGAATTGCCATTGCAGATCAGAGGGTTCGGGCCAGTTAAGCTGGGGAATGCCGAGAAGGCTGCGAAGGAGCGTGAGAGCTTGAAGGCTGCGCTGATGACTACGCCGGAAGAAGATAAGGTCGCTTGAAGTGCTTGTCTTGTGACAGGAAACTCTTGCGGAGGTTCGGTAGAGGGAGCGCATGACAGAGGCTCAAAAACAGATCGCGAACGACATCAGCTATGCCCATGCCGCCGAGACGCGACCCGGTCGGGCTATGATCCGGACACTTGAGAACGCGACGGGACGATTGGGGTTAATCCAGAGGGTCGCCGGCTATCAGGACGAGGTTAGCGCTGGTGCTGATTTTTGGGACGTCATGGTCAAGCGCTATGGGTTGAGTCTGGAAATTACCAAAGGCTCTTTGGCCAGTATCCCAACCGAAGGGCCGGTTGTGGTGGTGGCGAACCATCCTTATGGCATCCTAGATGGATTAATGATGGGGCATATTCTGAGTGCCGCACGCGATGGTGATTTCCGCATTCTGGCTCATCGGGTGTTTCGAAAGGCAGAAGAACTTGAGCGCGTAATTTTGCCGATATCCTTTGATGAAACACGTGAAGCGATGGCGCTCAACCTAGAGACACGAAGGCTGGCATTGGACTATCTTGAGCACGGTGGGGCGATTGGTGTCTTTCCGGGGGGCACGGTATCGACCGCGGCAAAACCGTTCTCGACGCCGCTGGACCCCGCCTGGCGGTCGTTCACGGCGAAGATGATTGCGAAGTCCGGGGCGACGGTGGTGCCGGTCTACTTTGAAGGAGCAAATTCGCGACTGTTTCAGGTGGCGAGTCATCTGCATTCCACGCTTCGGGTTGCATTGTTGATTAATGAATTCAAACGGCGCACGGACGAACCGGTAAAAATTGCTGTTGGCGCGCCAATTGCGTCACATGAAATCACCGCTCGCCGAGGTGATCCACGGGCGATGATGGACTTTTTGCGCGGTGAGACCTATGCCCTGTCGCCAAAGGCCCAGACTTGTGCTGAGTATGGGTTTGAGTTTGACGACAAACAAAAAAAGGCGCGTACAATTGGCAGTCGGGATACTGGATAGCGGACTTGGAGGGCTAACCGTCTACAAAGCGGTTTCCGAGCGCCTGCCTGATCTGCCGATCGTGTATTACGGCGATAACGCGCATACGCCTTACGGCACCCGCGATGCCGACGATATTTTCAACCTGACCACGGCTGGCACGCAACGGTTGTTCGATGCGGGTTGTGATCTGGTGATTCTGGCATGCAACACGGCCTCCGCTGCGGCACTGCGGCGTATGCAGGATTCCTGGGTGCCTGACGGCAAACGGGTTCTGGGTGTGTTTGTGCCGCTTATCGAGGCCTTGACCGAGCGCGAGTGGGGCGACAACTCGCCACCGCGGGAGGTTGCGGTAAAGCATGTGGCGCTTTTTGCGACACCTGCCACAGTGTCGAGTCGGGCGTTTCAGCGCGAACTGGCGTTTCGTGCGATTGGTGTCGACGTTGAGGGTCAGGCCTGCGGTGGCGTTGTGGACGCGATTGAAGAGGGCGATATGATCCTGGCAGAAGCGCTTGTGCGCAGCCATGTTGATGCGCTGAAGAGGAAGATGCCAGCGCCGGACGCAGCGGTGCTTGGATGCACGCATTATCCGATTGTCGAGGAAATCTTTCAGGACGCGCTTGGGCCGGACGTGAAGGTCTACAGCCAGGCGAGCCTCGTGGCTGAAAGCCTCGCAGATTATCTTGAGCGGCGCCCGGAGATGCTTGGGCCGGGCAAGGTGTCGATGTTTTTGACCACCGGGGATCCGCAACGTGTGTCGGATCAGGCCACACGGTTCTTGCGACGACGATGTGATTTCCACGCCGCGTGATTGCAGCGCGCGCAATCCCTCGTTACATCGTCAAGAAAGTCTCAAAGGAGCGGGCCAATGCCCCACAATATCGCCATTCTGGGTGCCAGCGGATACACTGGCGCAGAACTTGTCCGGCTGATTGCCACTCATCCTTCGTTTGAAATCAAGGCCTTGTCGGGAGATCGCAAGGCCGGCCAACCGATGTCATCGGTGTATCCGCATCTTCGCCACATGGAGTTGCCGGATTTGCAGCGGATCGAGGATATTGATTTCTCTGGCATTGATCTGGCGTTTTGCGCTTTGCCGCATGCAACTTCGCAAGCGGTGATCGCAACACTTCCGGCAGATTTGAAAGTTGTGGATCTTTCTGCTGACTTCCGGCTCCGTGATCCAGAGGCTTATGCGAAATGGTACGGCAAGCCGCATTCCGCGCCGGAGCTGCAAGAGACAGCCGTTTATGGGCTGTCCGAGTTCTATCGCGAGGAGATTAAGCAAGCACGGCTTGTGGCGGGTACAGGGTGCAACGCTGCAACCGGACAATTTGCACTTCGCCCTTTGATCGAAGCCGGGGTGATTGATCTTGATGACATCGTGTTGGACCTTAAGGCTGCGGCCTCGGGTGCGGGTCGGTCTCTGAAAGAGCATCTCCTGTCCTCCGAGATGAGTGAGAACGTCAAAGGCTATTCGGTTGGCGGAACCCACCGGCATTTGGGCGAATTTGATCAGGAGTTTTCCGCAATTGCCGGGCGTAAGGTGCAGGTACAGCTGACGCCGCATCTGATCCCAGCGACCCGTGGGATCGTGATGACCTGCTATTTGAAGGGCGATGCTGATGCGGCTTATGGCGTATTAGTGAAAGCCTATGCAGATGAGCCTTTCGTTCAGGTCCTGCCCATGGGCGAGATGCCTCAAATGAAGGACGTGAGGGCTTCGAATTTCTGTCATATCGGAGTAGCGGCAGATCGTGTGCCGGGTCGTGTCACTGTGATTGCGGTTTTGGACAACCTGACCAAAGGTTCATCGGGGCAGGCGATCCAAAACGCAAACTTGATGCTCGGTGAGGATGAGACGGTTGGTCTCATGGCGGCGCCGGTTTATCCTTGATTATGTTATGGGAGTGAGGATCGCGGCCCCTCAAACTCTCCGGGATACTTTTGAACAGAAGAAGTGCGCATGAAGGGACTAAAAAAGCAGCGTCGGGTTCAGGTCATCGTATTGGCGTTTGCTGCGCTGATTGCGTCTTTTGGCGCGTTTTATATTGCTGCGCCTGATGCATTGCAGTTTTTCCGCTCGCCATCGGAAGTCGCCGAGACACCGCCACCTCCCACGGAGGTATTTCGCATTGGCGGGCTTGTGGCCGACGGCACCTTGGTGCGGGGGCAAGGCGAGACAATTACGTTTTCTGTGACTGATGGTGGCGCGGTTATTCCGGTATCTTACACGGGCGTTTTGCCGGATTTGTTTGGTGAAGGCGAGGGTATGGTTGGCACTGGGCGCTATATCGAAGGGGTGTTTCAGGCCGACGAAATCCTTGCGCGCCATGACGAGACTTATATGCCGGCCGAGGTCATTGACGCTTTGAAAGAGCAGGGCGTCTACCAAGACCCGAACGGTTAGTTACCGACCCGTTAACCCTTTTCCCGGACGTTTTAGGTAATGGTTCAGGATGCCGGGAAAGCGGATTTCATGCCGACAATTCAATCTATTGCCGATGCGATCCTGACTCGTGAGGGAGGATTTGTGAACGATCCGTCCGACCCTGGCGGAGCGACGAAATTTGGTGTGACGATCCATACGATGCGACGGTTGGGGCTTGATC
>JABDPD010000053.1 GCA_013042895.1 Boseongicola sp.
CATCTGTACGTCTCTTACGCCTGCCCTTGGGCACATCGCACCTTGATATTCCGCAAATTGAAGGGCCTCGAAGACCTCATTTCAGTGTCGGTTGTTGACCCGGACATGCTCTCAAATGGCTGGACGCTCAGCGGCGACTACCCCGGAGCCACAGGCGATACACTTTATGGCCTGCCGTTCGCACGTGACATCTACACAAAGGCCGAACCCAAGATGACCGGCCGTGTCACGGTGCCCATCCTGTGGGATAAAAAGACCGAAAGCATCGTATCAAATGAAAGCTCCGAAATTATCCGCATGTTCAATTCGGCGTTCAACGGTCTCACTGGCAACACTGACGACTATTGGCCCGAACACATGCGGGATGAAATCGAAGAGGTTAACGCACGCATTTACGATACCTTGAATAATGGCGTGTATAGGTCCGGTTTCGCGACTTCGCAGAAAGCATATGACGACGCCGTTTCCACTCTTTTCGAAACGCTCGACTGGTTGGAGGAGCGCTTGTCGAATAACCGCTACCTCATGGGGGATCAAATTGCCGAAGCCGACTGGCGCCTAGTGCCAACCCTTTTCCGCTTCGATCTGGTCTACCACTTGCATTTCAAATGCAATCGCAGCCGTATTGTCGACTTCCCGAACCTCTGGGCTTACACACGCGAACTATTTCAGTGGGTAGCGCCTGATGGCAGCAAAATTGCCGAAACGGTAAACTTCGACCACATCGTACGCCACTATCACTACAGCCACGAGACGATTAACCCGCACCGAATTATCCCAATCAATCCGGTGATTAACTGGGACGAACCGCACGGACGCCAGGCACCGAAAGCCGCCTAGCTTGCGCGCCCGTGATACTCGACTATCGCCGCCAGATCGTTTGGCGGCGTCTGCTCGGGCAAGATCGCTGCGGCATTCGGAATATGGTTAAAGATCGAACCATCCGAGAAAAACGTGCTGTTGGATACGAAAACGACTCGCGCTGAGGGCCAACGGTAACTGGCGTAGTCGGCAATCGCGATTGCGCTGCCTTTTTCCAGCTTGAGATCAAGAACGATAACATCGACGCTGTTAACCCTCATGAAATTGGCAGCTTCAGCCTGAGTGTAGACGACCATCACGTCGTTGCCTAAACGCTGAAGGTGACGCGACCAGATGCGCGCAAGATCAGAGTTATTTGCAACTATCAGTATCACCATTCCACCTCCCGCGGCCCAACCGCTGCGGATGACCACCCCACGACAATCCTTGGGTGGAAATGGTTAACAAGCCGTTAATTTGTGCGACTTGGCAGTTGACCATTGGCGGTTCTGTGCCGACAGCACGCTTGCGACGACAGCACGCGATGTTAGGGTCTCGAAGACTGATATTTTGACGGACCAACACTTTATGAAACAAATGCTTTCGGCCCTTTCCCTCATTCTACTTTTCCACGCAAACAATGCCTTCGCCTGTGGTGGTTCTTTTCAAGGCTTTGTTAGCGAGCTGAAGTCCGAAGCGCGCTCGAACGGTGTCTCCGCCACAGTGGCGGACCGGTTCTTTGCCAATGTTTCCAAAGACGATGCCGTACTGCGCGCCGATCGTTCACAAGGCATTTTCACACGGCCCTTTCTTGACTTCTCAAGCCGCCTAATCTCAAGCAACCGCTTCCAAAATGGCCAAAGGAATGGACAAAAATGGGATACGGTTTTCGATCGCATCGACCGTGACTACGGTGTCTCTCGCGGTGTCTTGCTAGCTTTCTGGGCCTTCGAGACCGACTTCGGTGCCGTGCAAGGCGACTTCAACACGGTTAGCGCACTGGTCACACTCGCACACGACTGCCGCCGCCCGGAACTCTTCCGCCCACAAGTCTTTGCAGCTCTCGAACTCTACGAACGCGGCGATCTAGACCCCGCGAGGACCACCGGGGCTTGGGCCGGCGAGATTGGGATGGTGCAAATGCTTCCACGCGACATCATCGATAACGGGGTCGATGGAGATGGCGACGGTCAAGTCAGTTTGAAAACGTCACCCGCCGACGCGCTCATGTCCGGCGGTAAGATGCTCCGCTCCCTTGGCTGGCGTTCCGGCGAGCCTTGGCTGCAGGAAGTCACAATGCCACGCGACTTCGATTGGTCGAAAACCGGGCTCGACAAAAAGCGCTCTGCCAAAGACTGGGTTCACGCAGGCGTCACCCCAAAAAGCGGACAATTGGCAGCTGCCAATCTCCCTGCATCAATCATATTACCCCAGGGACACCGTGGCCCTGCCTTTCTGGCATACCCGAATTTTGACGTATTTTTTGAATGGAACCAGAGCTTTGTCTACGTCACGACTGCCGCGTACTTCGCAACTCGTCTAGAAGGTGCCCCACGTTTGACCGCGGGCGATCCAACGCCAGGACTTCGCCGCGATGCCATGAAGTCGCTCCAACAGAAGCTACAGTCACGCGGCCATGATGTGGGTGGAATTGACGGGATCTTGGGTGCCAACACTCGCGCGGCAGTTCAGGCCGAGCAAGAGCGCCTCGGCCTCCCTGCCGACGCATGGCCGACGCAAGCACTTCTAAATGCGCTCTAGCAGATTTGGACGATGCTTCGGTTGCCAGGCTTGCAGCCCAACCCATCGCTATCTGAACCGACATTCATGACTGCCGCCAAGGCAAGCACGATCAGTCCTGCGACCAATAAATCACTCATAAGAGCCCCCACTCTTAACTAATTCAGAGAGAATAGGGTGTTTGACGCAATGAATTCAAGGATTTACCGGGTTACTCCTTGGCAACAGTGATGTTCCGAACTGGAAACCGCAGGCCATCTGAGGTGATCAAAATCACACGCGCGCCGTCTTTTACAAAGAAATCACAACGCGCCGACCCATTGTCGAAGTCGACACAAACTGCGCTGTTGTCCTCCATCCGATATGCTCCAGCCCAAATCGGGCCATCGTCTGTATAGGTATACTCATAGCGGCTATCATTCAGATATGAAGACTTGGAACCGTCAAAGAATTCAACGACTTGCCCGGAGAGAAGCGCAGTCAACGCTGCCATATCCAGCTTCATATCGGACTCCCGCAGTCCGTCCTGAGCAAGTGTGGAGTTGGCAGCTACTAACAAGGGGAAAACCAAAGCGCGTTTCATCCTGTCAGCTTGCGTCAATGAGATCAGCCTGACCAATCACGTTCGCGTGGATCACTCCGCCGCGAGTGGTATATCGCGGCGACCGATATCAGCGATTTCAGCAGTGACCGCTTCCATCAAGCCGACAAAACTCTTAAAGTTTCCGTTCGGACGAATGGCCTGTTCGTTCATATAAAGCGCCCGGTCGATCTCAATCTGCACCACATGCTGACCGCGAGCGGGACGTCCATAGTGCTGAGTTACAAAGGCCCCGGCAAAGGGGGCATTTCGCGCAACACGCAATCCTGCCCCCGCAAAAGCCGCCTCAATCCGATCTACAATCTTGCTACTCGCCGCTGCGCCAAACCGATCTCCAAGCACAATATCAGGGCGTTGGCCACGGGGATGGGAAAGGCTTTCAATCGCTTCGTGCGGCATCGAATGGCAGTCGACCAAAACCGCCTCACCGAACAACGCGTGGCTTTCATCAAGCAAAGTTTTGATAGCCTCATGCCAGGGTTGCCAGACATCCCTGATGCGCGCGTCCGCTTCCCGTCGCGTCAGTTTACCTCGGTAAATGGCCCGACCGTTCGCGACCACTCGCGGGACAACTCCCAGCCCGGATGCCACGCGCGGATTGTGTGCATTGCGCCCAAGCCCCTCGATTAACGCCGGGTCTAACTCGTCAGCCGAGCGGTTAACGTCCACCCAGGCCCTCGGATAGGTTGCGGTCAGAAACGGAGCGCCGTGTTTTGGAGCCTGTTCAAAGAGTTGGTCCACGAACGCATCTTCGGACGATCTCAGAATACGTTCGTCCAGGATTGACCGACGCACAAAGCTCCAAGGGTACTCTCTCCCGGAATGGGGCGAGGCGAAAGCAACGCTCGTTGTCCGCACATCTGGCATTCTCAGTCGAAATGGTTTCACGCGTGTCGCTCCTTGGTGATACTGTTTATAGCGCGATTCCACGGGATGCCAAAAGCCCTTGAAGTGAATGGGCGAACCTATTATAGCCACCCCGACCAGCGCGGGGCTTGCCCCGCGTCTTGTTCTTTTGAACAGGGTGGAAAGTTTGAAGACAGGGCGATTAGCTCAGCGGTAGAGCACTTCGTTGACATCGAAGGGGTCACTGGTTCGATCCCAGTATCGCCCACCATGAACCGCCATATTCCTTGTGAATATGGTAGAACCGAAACCAAAAGGCGCCCTTCACGCGCCGCGAAAAAGGGAGAAGAACATGAAAGTTCGTAACTCGCTCCGCTCGCTGAAGAACCGGCATCGTGACTGCCGTGTCGTGCGCCGTAAGGGCCGTGTCTATGTGATCAACAAGACTCAGCGCCGGTTCAAAGCACGTCAGGGCTGATTCGACCCCGACCCCGACACCGACACCGACACCGACACCGACACCGACAGAATTCTCAAATTGGCCGCTCCGAATGGACGCGGCCAATTTTTTTTCGCACCCTATTTCTGCAACTAGGAATAATTTGATCAAATTATGTTGCGACTGCTTGCCGAAGCTCAAGCT
>JABDPD010000009.1 GCA_013042895.1 Boseongicola sp.
CCTTAGTGCCGAACAGCAACGGTGGAACCTGCGGACGTAACGATCGTGCCACAAGAAACCAGACTTTCGCTGCGTCCGGTCGAATGGGTGGGTTGGGCTCGAAGGCGACATCTGAGGATCTTGATCAGATGTCAGCCTAACCGTGTTCAGCGGACTCTCACAGCCAGCCGAATCCAAGGCAACGTCAGCTTTGATGCCTTAACGGCTGATCCCTCCTCCGCAAGAAATGGAAATGCAATTCCGAGAAGCAGGGCCATAAGCATTGCTGGCGCCCCATAGTGTTCGGCCAAAAAATTGTGCGGCAACTGCAACGACGACGGAAACTGCAAATCCCAGGAAGTTGACCGAAGCGAAAGTCGGAATGGGCCTGAATAGATCACGCAGAATGGACGAAAGGGGCATCATTGTACGGGATTTCCAAGGAAGTGCGGCACATCCGCCTGACGCGCAATTCGATCTTGAGGAATCGCCACGGCACAGATCGCGCACGACTGGAATGTAGGGAAGGCACAGTGATTGTGCCTCCTGCGTTTTTTGCGATCAGCCCAACATTTTTTGAGGACGCATGTCATCTTTCTTGATGCCGGCAACCGACACTGGCTTTTTCATGGCATCCCGGCGGAATGGCTCGCCCAGTTCCTGGTTCAGAACAACTTCGATGAATGTGGTCACGCCGTCATTCATCTGTACTTTGACGGCCGTATTTAGCGCTTCTGTCAATTGTTCCATGCCCGTGACCTGAATGCCATTCAGCCCGCAGCCTTTAGCGATTTCCGCGTAGTTCACGCCTTCGTTCAGCTCTGTGCCAACAAAGTTGTCTTCGAACCAAAGCGTCGTGTTCCGCTTTTCCGCGCCCCATTGGTAGTTGCGGAAGATCACCATGGTGATCGCAGGCCAGTCGCCCCGGCCACACGCGGTCATCTCGTTCATCGAGATTCCAAACGCACCGTCACCGGCAAAGCCGACCACGGGAACATCGGGACAGCCGATTTTTGCGCCCAGAATTGCCGGCAAGCCATAGCCGCAGGGACCAAATAGTCCTGGCGCAAGGTACTTGCGGCCCTTATCGAAGGCCGGATAGGCGTTCCCAATGGCACAGTTGTTACCAATGTCGGACGAAATGATGGCATCCTTTGGCAACGCCGACATGATCGCGCGCCACGCCTGTCGCGGCGACATGTGATCAGGTTGACGGTTACGGGCGCGCTCGTTCCAAGTGATGCCTTCGTCGGCGTCGTCTTCGTGATCCATCGAAGACAGCTCTTGGGCCCATCTGGATTTCGTCAACGCAACCAATTCTTTACGTGCTTTTCTTCCTGTGTCGCCAGAACTTGCCGAGAGGTGCTCGAGTAGCTGTTCTGCGACGCGTTTCGCATCGCCCTGGATCGCAACATCGACTTTTTTAGTAAGCCCGATACGGTCCGAATTTATGTCGACCTGAATGATTTTCGCATTTTTCGGCCAATAGTTGATGCCGTATCCCGGCAATGTGGAAAACGGGTTCAATCGATTGCCCAATGCAAGGACGACGTCTGCTTTGGCGATGATCTCCATCGCGGCCTTGGAGCCGTTGTAGCCAAGCGGGCCAAGTGCCAGTGGATGCGAGCCCGGGAAAGCATCGTTGTGCTGGTAATTACACGCGACAGGCGCATCTAGCGCTTCGGCCAACTTTACGCTGGCGTCGATGCCGCCAGATAGGATCACGCCCGCGCCGTTCAGGATAACGGGGAACTTTGCTTCGGACAGCAGCTTGGCCGCATCCTTCACCGCACGCTCACCACCTTGTGGGCGCTCAAGTCGGATAATCTGAGGCAGTTCGACATCGATGACATGTGTCCAATAATCGCGCGGGATGTTGATTTGCGCAGGAGCAGAGCCGCGCCATGCTTTTTCAATCACGCGATTCAGCACATCGGCCATGCGCGATGGATCGCGAACTTCTTCCTGATAGCAGACCATGTCTTCAAACAGTTTCATCTGTTCGATTTCCTGGAAGCCGCCTTGACCAATGGTCTTGTTGGCAGCTTGAGGGGTAACCAGAAGCATCGGCGTGTGGTTCCAATACGCTGTCTTGATC
>JABDPD010000022.1 GCA_013042895.1 Boseongicola sp.
CCCATGGAAGCACTGTGCCGTGCCATTTTACAAATCGACTCGCGGGCATCCGATGTCGTCGCGCAACTGCGAGATATGGGTTTGCAGGATAACGATATCGTAGATCTCTACATTCCCGAAGCCGCCCGACGGCTTGGCGTGGATTGGGTTGCGGATCGCCTTGGTTTCGCAGACGTCACGATTGGATCGTCACGGCTCCAGTCCATGCTACGTGAATTGGTTGAGAACGATGACAACCAGGGCCCGCGCAGGCGCACCGCAGGTGTCGCAGTAATTGTGATGGCTTCGGATTATCACACTTTGGGCGCAATGGTTTTAACGATGCAGTTGCGACGCCTTGGTATTTCAACGCGATTGCTGATCGGTGTGGACTTTGAAAATACACTGCCGGCATTGCGGGCAGATCGCTTTGACGCCGTTTTTATTTCCGCCAGCAGCACCAAGATGCTTGCCGAGTTGAAAATTTTCATCAAAAAGTTACGTAGAGAAGCAGGGGCGCACACGCCGATTGTTGTCGGTGGCTCGATCCTTGAAACGAACGAAGATATAAAGACGCTTACCGGTGCCGATTTTGCTACGAAAGATCCCGCGGAGGCTTTGCGGCTATGCCAGCTGAGGACCTCCCGTTCCGCCGACGAGAGGGCGGGTTAGATGGTGATACCTTGTCATCACACGAGCGTCAGAACATGACGACGCGTGGCACGAAATATTGGAGCAGCGGTTCTATCCCGTTAATCGGTCCGGATATGCTTGGCGAAATCATCGCTAGGGCATCTGATATTTCGATCGTCATATCCGAAGCTGGTACGGTGCTTAGTGTTCTGATTAACCCTGACCATAGTGGCTTTTCGGATATGACGCAGTGGGAAGGCCGCGATATTCGTGATTTTCTGACCCCGGAAAGCATTCCAAAGCTAGAGGCGCAACTTGAGCGTTTCATGGTTGAAGATCAGGACGTTCGCGCGATTGAACTGAACCACGCAGACGGCGAAGCCTTTGGTTTCCCCGTGCGATACACTTTTCAGTCGATTGGCCCTGACGGTGCAATTCTTATGCTTGGCCGCGATCTACGCCCTATCGCGGAAATGCAGCAACAACTGGTAAAAGCGCAGATTGCTCTGGAACGCGACTATGAAGCGCAGCGTGAGTACGACACCCGTTTCCGGGTTTTGATGGAGGCCACTAGCGAGGCCTTTGTATTCCTTAGCCAATCTAGCGGGCGGATCATCGAGATAAATTCAGCTGCGGCCGCGATATTTGGCGCTTCGGTTGAAGAATTACGCGGTGCGTCGTTTGCACAGGAACTCGAAGGTCGCCGAAAGACTGAAGTGGTGTCTGGGCTTGTGACGTCGGCAATGTCTGATTCTCAACAGTCAATGGAACTTATGACACGCCGCAAGAAGCGTTCGGTTTTGGCTAAACCGACGGCATTTCGCGCGTCTGGTGAGCGTATGTTGATTGTGCGCCTGCTGTCAGCTGAAGATGAAGAGACGGTTACTGACGATTTGGCTGAGAACTTGTCGGCTCTTTACCAAGAAGGTGCAGAGGCGATTGTCTTTACTGACTCAGATGGGCTTATCCGTTCCGCAAATGAGAGTTTCCTTAACCTGATTGACGCAGCTCATCTGACCAAAATCAAGGGTAGGTCTCTCGGTGATTTCTTTGCTCGCGGCGCGGTGGATTTAAAAGTCCTAGCCGATAATGCACGGCGGGTCGGCCAGATGCGGATTTACGCGACCAAGCTTGCCTCAGAGTTCGGAAGCCAGATTGCTGTCGAAATTTCAGCGACTTGGCTGGACCATCCAAGCAATCCAGCCATTGTCTTTGTGATCCGCGACACAAGTCGCGCTGAAGCTGTACGCAAAACGAAGGCGTCGATCAACGATGATGGCGTGCGCAGCGTGATGGAGTTGGTTGGGTCTGCTTCTCTCAAGGAGATCGTCAGCGAAACCAATGATGTGGTCGAAAAGATGTGCATCGAAACAGCCGTTGAATTGACCCGCAACAACCGGGTCGCAGCAGCCGAGATGCTCGGCCTGAGCCGTCAAAGTCTGTATGTAAAGCTGCGCAAATACGGACTTCTAAGCCGAAACGACAGCTAACTGCGGCGGAACGCCCCGAAGGGTGACTGTCAATCTTGCCTTACACTTATTTGTAGTGTCTAGTTGACACATGAGTGTCAGCGAGAACTTACACATTTCCGAGTCGTCAATGCGCCGCGTTCCAGAGCTGAAGGCGATGTTCGAGCTGCTGAAACCGATCACCTGGTTTCCGCCGATGTGGGCGTATCTCTGCGGCATCGTTTCGGTTGGCGTCTGGCCCGGTGAAAACTGGGGCTTGGTTGTTCTTGGCGTGATCTTGGCCAGTCCGGTGGTTTGCGGGATGAGTCAGGTTGCAAATGATTGGTGCGATCGTCATGTGGACGCGATCAACGAACCGCAGCGGCCAATTCCTTCTGGGCGGGTTCCTCCGAACTGGGCCTTGGGCTACGCGGTCGCGCTGTCAGTTCTGTCTCTCGCTATTGGTTCTTTGTTGGGCCCTTGGGGTCTCGGAGCGACAGTTGTCGCCGTGATAGCTGCTTGGATCTATTCGGTCGAGCCAATCCGTTTGAAGCGGTCGGGCTGGTGGGGGCCAGGCCTTGTTGGCCTGTCCTATGAGACTTTGCCCTGGTTCACAGGCGCTGCTGTTTTGAGTGTGGGAGCACCGTCGTTTCCGGTTGTTGTCGTTGCGGTCCTCTATGGCTTAGGTGCCCACGGCATCATGACACTCAATGATTTTAAAGCTTTAGAGGGTGACCGGGTGATGGGCATCAAGTCGCTTCCCGTGTTAGTTGGCCCAGAAGTCGCCGCCAAGATCGCCTGCACGATGATGGCCTTGCCGCAACTCATTGTTGTATCACTCCTTTTGATCTGGGGCCGCCCCGCTTTCGCGACGATCGTTGGTCTTAGCCTTCTGGCGCAGTTCTGGGCAATGCGTGTGATGATGCGCGATCCGAATGCGAAGGCGCCTTGGTATAACGCAACAGGCGTGTCTTTGTACGTCTCCGGAATGATGGTCACGGCCTATGCAATTCGCACGCTGGAGATCAGTCTATGAACCTCAGCTGGTTTTCAATCGTTCGTCTTGGATTGGTGCAAATGGCGCTTGGATCCATCGTTGTTTTGACGACGTCGACTTTAAACCGTTTAATGGTAGTTGAGTTGGCCCTCCCGGCAGTGCTTCCAGGACTGCTTGTAGCACTTCATTATGGAATACAGATTACCAGACCGAACTGGGGCTTCCTCAGCGATCAGGGGAACCATCGTACGCGTTGGATCATCGGTGGAATGGCGGTTTTGGGAGCGGGTGCCTTGTTGGCTGCGATGGCGATCCCTTTGTTTGAAACGAGCTTTCTTGTGGGTCTGGCGATCAGCATCTTAGGGTATACTTTGATCGGTCTAGGTGTCGGCGCGTCAGGGACATCGCTTTTAGCCTTACTGGCGACAGCAACGCATCCGAGACGTCGTGCCGCTGCAGCGACTATTACATGGTTGATGATGATCTTCGGAATTGCTGTTACGGCAGCGACGGTTGGCAGCTTCCTCGA
>JABDPD010000025.1 GCA_013042895.1 Boseongicola sp.
CATCAAAGCGCTCCGCAACGGCGATGCCATCCAAATTGAAACTGCGCGTTTTTCAAGTGACCTCGTCTCAGCCTCCGCTTCAGGCGCGCTTGGTCCTGTCGGCAGTGCTATTGAGCTCCAGGCCCGCCTCGCGAACGTCGCACCATTCGTTCCGGGGTTCTCTGGCGCAGCGACTGTAGACGGAACCATAACGCAAGTTGAGGATCAACGGCTCGCCCTTGACTTGAACGCCACAGGTCCCGGCGACGCGCGAGCGAGCATTGGAGGAAGCACTGACCAAGCCGCCTCCGACCTTGCCGTCACCATAGACGGAGGCGCACCTTTAGGTCTCCTGAATCGTTTTATCGAGCCGCGCTCCTTGTCAGGAGACGTCGGCTTCGACCTGCGCGTAGACGGTCCTGCCGCACTGGAGAACCTATCCGGCCGCTTAACAAGCGCCAACGCCCGTGTCGTCGCACCAACACTTGGGATTACTCTCGACAACACCAACATGAACCTAAGCCTCGCAAATGCTAGCGCAACTCTCTCTGCGGTCACCAATGTCTCGTCGGGGGGGCAAATTGGCATGGACGGTCAAGTTGCACTGACAGGTCAACGCGAAGCCAATCTCGATATTCGCCTGATGGAAGTCATTCTGACAGACCCACAGCTCTATGAAACTGAGATCAGCGGCACAGTGTCTATAGATGGTCCCTTGGCAGGCGGTGCGCGCATTGGTGGCAATCTTGCACTTGGCGAGACCAACGTCCGCATTCCTTCTTCCGGCTTTGGTGGTGCCGGAGCAATTCCGGAGATCATTCACATCAACGAGCCGCCCCCGGTTCGACGAACACGCGACCGTGCAGGCCTGCTTGATCGGAAAGAGGAAACCAGCAGTCGAACAGGGCCGGTCTTTCCTTTGGACATCAGTATTGCGGCGCCAAATAGAATTTTCATTCGCGGCAGAGGCCTCGATAGCGAATTTGGAGGCGCTCTGAGGGTCACCGGAACAACCACTAACGTTATTCCCCAAGGTGCGTTCAATCTGATACGAGGCCGCCTCGATATCCTTGGACAGCGACTGGCGCTTGAGGAAGCAACTGTTACGATCCAAGGCTCGTTCATTCCTGTGTTAAGCATCCGTGCCACAACCGACGCAGACGATGTCAGCGTTGCGGTTATCGTCGCGGGTCCCGCAAACAACCCAGAGATCAACTTCACCTCCGACCCTGACCTTCCGCAAGAAGAAGTCCTCGCAAGGCTTCTCTTCGGTCGCGAACTGGAAAGCCTCTCCCCAATTCAAGCAGGACGCTTGGCTCTCGCAGTCCGCACCCTGGCCGGGCAAGGCGGTGAAGGGATCATCTCAAATGTGCGAGAAGGCGCCGGACTTGCCGATTTCGATGTGACCAGCGACGAAGACGGTAACGCGGCTGTACGCGCAGGCGCGTATCTCGGAGAAAACATCTACACTGACGTAACCGTCACCGCGACCGGTGAAACCGAGCTAAACCTGAACCTCGATCTCAGCAATTCGGTGACACTGAAAGGATCCACCGCAACAGACGGTGATACAAGCATCGGCGTGTTCTTTGAGCGTGACTATTGAGCGTTTCAACGCACTTCTTGGAAATGCCTTTCCCCGGTGTTATGTTTGCAGTATGGGCACGTTTTCGCCCCTGGTTTGGCGTTATTCAAGGAGGACAATGTCCTGTCACACGTCCACGACGCGGTCCGTGAATCGACCGCAAGCGGAACCGGCCGCATGAAGGCCGCCAACACCGCCCCGCTGACGAGCGAAGGTTTGCTCGCCGAAATTCTTACATCGCTGGAAGACGACAAGGCGGAAGACATCGTCAAGATCGACCTGCGCGGAAAGTCTGCTATCGCGGACTATATGGTCGTGGCCTCCGGGCGCTCAACACGCCAAGTCGCGGCTATCGCCGATCACCTTGTGGATACGCTCAAGCAGGCCCACGGGCGTTTGTCGAAAGTCGAAGGTAAAGACGCCGGTGACTGGGTCCTGGTCGACACCGGAGACATCATCGTTCACGTTTTCCGTCCTGAAGTGCGTGAGTTCTATCAACTCGAGAAGATGTGGCTGACGCCCGGCAGTTCCGCATCGTCTTCCTGAGCTAGAGGCCGATGAAGCTGCGTATCGCCGCCGTCGGCAAGGCGCGTTCCGGTCCCGAAGTGGACCTCATTCAGGACTATCTAAGCCGTTTCGACAGAACCGGTCGCAGCCTTGGGTTGGGACCGGTTTCAGTCGTTGAAGTCGAAGCAAAAAGGGGCGGTATGCCTGAGGAAGCGAAGCTCTTGGAACGCGCAGTTGTCAGCGACAGCCCGATCTGCACGTTGGACGAGCGCGGGAAAGTTCTTTCTTCACCAGACTTTGCGCAGCTGCTCGCGAAATGGCGCGATCAAGGTATGTCCGAACCCACATTCGTCATAGGCGGGGCAGACGGAATTGACGCGACCCTGCGCGCTCGTGCCGACTTCAGCCTCAGCCTTGGGAAAATGGTATGGCCGCATCTGATGGTCCGCGTCATGCTCTCTGAACAGCTTTATCGCGCAGCATCAATTCTTGCCGGCAGTCCGTATCACCGAAACTAAATGACCCTTGACGATACGCGCACCCCGACGAGGGGGCTAGCCGCCTCTTGGCCTTCTGAAGCGCTCAAGTCTTAACGTCTGGTTCTGACCGTCCCGTTGCCGCTTTGATCCCTGCTATGCTCTCGGCGGATGCTATTATGTCGGACAAGGCCGCTTCTGCGACCATTTGCAAACCTGAGGGATCCTTCTCATAGCTTTCTAGATAGACGCGCAAAGTTGCCCCAACCGTTCCAGTTCCGGAAAGCCGGAAGACCACCCGCCCGCCTCCTTCAAAGGAAATCCGAATGCCCTGACCTTCCGAGCGCGAGTTATCTATCGGATCGTCATATGCAAATTCATCTGCGGTCTCTACAATGCCTGCCGGAAACGTCTGCCCTGGCAAATCACCAAGTCTTGTTCGCAGATCTTGCATCATAGCTTCGGCATTTGCGGCATCGACAGCCTCGTAGTCATGCCGCGAGTAATAGTTTCGACCGTACGTGACCCAATGCGCGCTCAGAAGGTCTTTCACTGTAAGCTTCGTCTCCGCAAGAATATTCAACCACAGCAAAACGGCCCACAGACCGTCCTTTTCCCGAACATGATCGCTGCCCGTTCCTGCACTTTCTTCCCCGCAAAGCGTTGCGCGCCCTGCATCCAGGAGGTTCCCAAAGAACTTCCACCCGGTGGGCGTCTCGAAGCAGTCCAATCCCATTACTTCAGCCACGCGGTCTACGGCCCGCGATGTCGGCATTGAGCGGGCGACCCCCGCCAACCCACTCGCGTACCCCGGAGCGAGGTGCGCATTAGCCGCCAAAACCGCGAGACTATCCGACGGCGTCACATAGACACCGCGACCAAGGATCATGTTGCGATCACCGTCACCGTCCGACGCTGCCGCAAAATCGGGTGCGTCAGCTCCCATGACCAGATCAACCAAAGGCTTGGCCCAAATCGGATTTGGGTCCGGATGGCCACCTCCAAAGTCTGGTTTTGGAGCACCATTTAGTACCGTGCCCGCTTCTGCGCCCAGTCGACGCTCGAGAATCTCATGGGCGTAAGGCCCGGTCACCGCGTGCATCGCATCGAATTTCATGGTGAAACCGTCCGAGAAAAGCGCCCTGATCTTCTCAAAATCAAAAAGCGTCTCCATCAGTTCCGTGTAATCCGCAACCGGGTCGACCACCTCGACCTCCATGTCCCCCAACTCAGCGATGCCAACTGCAGACA
>JABDPD010000027.1 GCA_013042895.1 Boseongicola sp.
CTTGTCGAGCATGCCCGTCAGCATGCCCGGCACCTTGAAGTACAGCAGAACGCCGATAAATATGGCGAACGAGATCAGAACGATGAAGTCCGTATTCGCCAGACTGAAGAACGGCCCCTTCGCCGCAAATGCCGGAGTAGCCGCGACCATTGCGATCAATGTGATGATCCGTGTCATGACTTACCCCTTCACTCGCGCGTCGACAGCGGCAGCAATCGCAGCCTTGTCCACGTCAACACCCATCGCGGCCACAACAGCCTCGGCAGTGTCTTTCGCAACGTCTTGGATTGCGGCCGTCGCACCGTCGCGAATTTCCGCAATCTTGGCTTCGCTTTCAGCCGTCCGTGCTGCGATTTCGGCATCAGCCTTCCTGATGGCTGCGTCGATCTCGGCCTGCACTTCCGCCTTGGTTTCCGCACCGATACGCCCGGCTTCCGCCCGTGCATCGGCAAGCGCCTTGTCATAAGCCGCTTCCGCTTCTGCCGCTTTTTCCTTCAGCTCTTCCGCCGCCGCGATGTCATTCGTGATCGTCCCCTGCCGCTCGGCAAGAACGGATGCAATCCGTGGCAACGCCACGCGCGAAAGCACCATGTAAATGACCACCAACGTAACAACGAGCCAGAAAATCTGGTTCGGAAACGTTGAGAAATCGAGTTGCGGCATACCTGGAGCAGATCCGGCAGCCTCTGTTGTTTCTGTCGCCATAGCGACCTCCTCAAACCCGTGTCAGACAACCGGGGCCCGCGTCAGCGGACACCCGGCGTGTAAGGATCGCGAGGTGTCTTAGACAGCAAACATCAGCAGAAGCGCGACGAGGAACGAGAAGATCCCCAGAGCTTCCGCAAACGCGATGCCGATGAAGAGCGTTGCGGTCTGACCCGCAGCGGCGGATGGGTTACGCAGAGCGCCGGCGAGGAAGTTGCCAGCAACGTGGCCCACACCGATAGCAGCTGCACCAGAACCGATAGCGGCAAGGCCGGCACCGATGAATTGACCCATTTGAGCGATATTGCCTTCCATTAGACTGTCTCCTTACGATGGAATTGGCTGAATTAGGACCTGACTTTAGTGGCTCGGATGCAGAGCATCCTTGAGATACACACAAGTCAGAATGGTAAACACGTAGGCCTGGATAGCGGACACCAGCACCTCAAGACCGTAGATCGCGACGACACCGAAAATGGCGATCGGCGCAACTGCGGCAACTTGAGCAAAACCGGCAAACACCTTCAGAACCGCGTGACCGGCCATCATATTGCCGGCAAGTCGGATCGAATGGCTCACAGGCCGCACGAAGTAAGAGATAAGCTCAATCAGAGCAAGGATCGGGCGCAACGCCAGTGGCGCCGAGCTGACCCAGAAAAGGCCGAGGAAAGACGCACCGTTCTTTACAAAGCCCAGAATTGTCACGGCCAGAAACACTGCCATGGCCAGGATGGCCGTCACTGCGATGTGGCTGGTTGTGGTGAAGCTCATCGGGATGAGCCCAAGGAAATTCGAGAACAGAATGAACAGGAACAGCGTCATGATGTAGGGGAAGTACTTCAGGCCATCCTTGCCTGCGACATCCTCAACCATCTTATACACAAACCCGTAGGCCAGCTCTGCAACCGACTGCGTGCGCGTCGGCACAACTGCGCGGCCCCGTGTTCCAAGGATCATCAACGCTGCAATCGCCAGAATGGCCAGCGCCATCCAGAAGGTTGCATTCGTAACTGTGAACATGCCGACTGAATCGCCCACATCACCAAACAACGGCTTGATGATGAACTGGTCCATCGGGTGAAACTCAAGCCCGCCGCCTTTTGCTTCTTCTGCCACGTCAGTCCCTCTCCGCTTTATCCTCGGCCTCATCAGGCTCCGGACGTCCGTTCAATTCATTAGCGGTTCGCATCATCGTCTGAATGCCAGCCGCAAATCCCAAAAGCGTGAATATCACCATCAGGAACGGCTCGGTTCCAAAGGCAGCATCCAGCCCGTATCCCATGCCAAAGCCGATTCCCAGCCCTGCAACAAGTTCGATCACCATCCGCCAGGCTTGCTGCGCCTGAGAATAATGCTCGTCCATGTGGGGCTTTGGGGCGTACTCGGCACGCTTATCGGCCAGCTTACGCTCCAAGGCGTCAAGCCGGGCCTTTGGATCATCCTGATCGGTCTCGGCCACGGGCCTTGCCCCCATGAGAAGTTACGCTGGGATTTACGTTACAGACCGCTATGAGTCAATGACACCCAAACCACCCCTAACCAACTGATATATATTGAAATAACCAGAGAGAACCGAAGTGTCGCACCAAGCGTGAAGTTCAACCAGTTGGTTGAGCTTTGCGACCCACCCGGAAGATCCGACCATCAATGCACAAGAGTCCGACAAATATTACCAACATACCCACAGCCTGCATCGCGAGGAGTTCTTCGCTCAAAAACACGACCCCCAGCCAAATCGAGGAAATCGGGGCAATCAAGGTGATCGACGAGGCCGATGTCGCCCCGATGCGCGGGATCAGCCAGAAAATCAAAATGAAGGCCGCCGAGGTCAGCACAAAACCGATCACCACCAAACTTGCCCATGTTTCCGCCCGCGTAATCACCGGCGTGCCCTCCAAACCCAAGGCAAGCGGCGCCAACAAGAGCGTGCCAAACAGCAAAGACCAGGCCGTCATCACGGTGCGCGGCACGCCATCCATATAGCGGATCATATTCGCCGCAATCCCGTAACAAAAAGGCGCGCTCATTGTCGCCACCATGGCCCACGGGTTCGACTCGCCAAGACCACCGAACTCCGGCCAGATGACGATGACCATGCCCAAGAACCCAATCACGACGCCTAAGGATTTTGACCAAACCGCCTTTTCCCCACCCGGCCACGCATGACTGATCAAAACCACCATGATCGGCGTCATCGCATTCACAATGCCTGCCGCGCTGGATGTAATAAACTGTTGCCCATATGGGTAAATCGTCAGCGGCAGCGTGTATTGAATAAGCCCGAACACCATTAATACCAGCATCATGCGCCAAGACACCCAAACCCGTTCCCGCGCCAGCAGAATCCAAATCCAGCACCCCAAAGCGCCAAACCCAATGCGCCCGAGTGAGGTCGTGAACGGCCCCAACTCGCGCAGCAAAATCTCGTTGAAAAAGAACGATGAGCCCCAGCCGACGCCAAGCAGCACAATAATCGCCCAATAGCGGTAACTCATCACGGCCTTCCTTTCACGACACCCTATCGCCAATCCCGCGCCAAGAGTCATTCCGATTCTTGATCAAACCCATCACCATCCGACTTGACCAACCGCCCATGCGCCCGCTACGGCCAAGGGGTGACCGATAGCAACCGCCTCGATACCGCGTTTTCCGCACTCGCCGACCCTACGCGGCGGCGCATCCTCGAGATGCTCTTGGAAGACGATATGGCCGTCACCGATGTGGCCGACCCCTTCGAGATGTCGCTCGCCGCGATCTCGAAACACCTCACCATCCTCACGCGCGCCGGGATCATCACTCAGGAAAAGCGTGGCCGTGTGAAATGGTGCAAACTGAACCCCGACGCCTTGCGGGACACTTCGGTCTGGATGCAGAGCTTCGGTCAATTCGACGCCGTAGACCTCGACGCCTTCGAGACCTTCCTCGAACGCGAACTCAAGGACGGCCGACCGCCCCCTCGCGCAACAGCAT
>JABDPD010000056.1 GCA_013042895.1 Boseongicola sp.
GTTTTGGTGTGCCGCACTTTCCTGACCCCGCGCGAGGTTTGAGCGAAGTTGCCCGTGTAACCAAACCCGGCGGTCGGCTTGGTTTTTCGATCTGGCGGGGGAAAGGATCAGTGGGGGCGTTTGGCTGGCTATTTGACTCTGTGGGTCAGTTAGCCGATCCCACCTTCAAATTGCCTGATGGGCCTGATGCTCACCTGCTCACCGATGAAGGAATTGCGAACGACATGATGAACCGCGCGGGGTTTCGCGAGGTTGAGATCACGGATGTTCAATCCAAGTTTTGGGTTTCGAAACCTGAAGACCTGTTCGATGTCTTTGATCAAGGCGCGGTTCGAGCTGCGGCATTGTTGAGAGGGCAATCGAACGCCGTCCGTGATGAGATCCGCGCAGATCTGGCTCACCGGGTGGTCACCGATGGCGTGGCCAACGAAGGTGGATACGTCGTTCTGGCACCCAGTGTTGTGATATCGGGGACAAAAGCCTGAAGATCGCGCTCCACTACTGTCCACAAAAATGGCCCCCGGTCGTAATTGACCGGGGGCCGATTGGCAGCCGAGGGAACTGTATTACGACTTGTCGTCGTCTTCATCGTTATCGGGCAGATTGAAGAAGCTGTCGGCGTCGACAATTTCTTCTTCTTTCTCGTCGTCGTCATTATCCGAAAGCGTGAAAGTTTCAAGTCCCGAGATGGCGGTTGGGATCTTGGGCTCTTCCGGCATTCCGAGCGATTGTTCGGTAGAGACCAACTTGCGACGCTCGTCATCAGACATGACACCGCCTTCCTTGGCCTTCTTCGCATTCGCCTTTTGCACCGCAGCGTCCAGTTCGGACTGCTTCGTAAGGCCAAGTGCGACCGGATCAACGGGCTGAATGTTCGAAATATTCCAGTGTGTGCGCTCACGGATCGACTGGATCGTTGGCTTGGTCGTGCCCACCAGTTTCGAGACCTGACCGTCGGTCAGCTCGGGGTGGAACTTCACCAGCCAGAGGATCGCGGCCGGGCGGTCCTGACGCTTGGACAGCGGGGTATAACGAGGGCCGCGGCGTTTTTCTTCTCCAACGGCAGCAGCATTGTACTTGAGCTTCAGCTTATGGAGCGGATCTTTTTCCGCCGCGTCGATCTCTTCCTGTGTCAGCTGGTTGTTGGCGATGGGGTCGAACCCCTTAACGCCTTGTGCCACATCGCCATCGGCGATGCCCTGCACTTCAAGCTCATGCAGACCGCAGAAGTCCGCGACCTGTTTGAAAGTGATTGTCGTGTTGTCCACCAGCCAGACAGCGGTTGCTTTGGCCATGATCGGTTTGTTCATGTGTTCGTCTCCTGCCACATCTTTCCCGTGCGGTGAAACCGGGCGGTCCGGCTGGACCAAGGTGTCGATTTCGGGGAAGTTGGCCGGGATATAGTCGCGATTTGTCCCGGAGGGAAGAGGAAATGCGTGGGTTTTTGGTGTGGTTAATGTCAGCAGGGTTTGCGTTCGCTGATGGGGAGCGGGCGGGCGACTTTGATTATTACGTGCTGGCGTTGAGCTGGTCACCGACGTGGTGTGCATTGGAAGGTGACCGGCGCGGGTCGCCTCAATGCGAGGACGACGCGGACTTTGGGTGGGTTTTGCACGGGCTTTGGCCGCAATACGAGCAAGGTTGGCCGAGTTATTGTAATACGTCCGAACGCAATCCCTCTAGGTCTGAGACAGGCGCGATGGCGGATATCATGGGGTCTGGCGGATCGGCGTGGCATCAATGGAACAAGCATGGACGCTGCTCCGGCCTGTCGAGCCGCGACTTTTATGCTCTGGCGCGTGAGGCTTATCGATCGGTTGTTCGCCCCGATGTGTTTCGCCGCTTGGAACGGGCGGTAGAGTTGCCAGCTTCGGTGGTGGAAGCGGCGTTTTTGGAAGACAATCCGGAGTTATCCGCCGATGGCTTGACCGTGACATGCAAGGCCGGACGTATTCAGGAGACCCGGATTTGCCTCACGCGGGATCTTGAACCACGCGCCTGTACCGGATCGGTGGCGCGTGATTGCACGATGCAGGATGCCTTGTTCTCGCCGATCCGTTAGGCAACATCCCAGTCGGGCGCCCAAGCAGGTTGCACCCGACGATCGCCGTTCAGAGCATCGAGTTCCATTGTGTCGCCAGGGCTGAGGGAGATGTCGGCGGCTCGGAAGTTCTGCTCGATCCGTTCAAGGTTGGACGACGACGGAATTGCGATGTGGCCTTTGCCAAGAAGCCATGACAGCGCGATTTGCGCGGCGGTGGCATCGTGTTTCTTGGCGATGCGCTCAAGCTCTCCACCGGAAGAGGCAGCTCCCTTAGCAAGTGGCAGATAGGCGGTCATCGGGATGCCAGCGTCCTGGCAATGTGTCACGATTGGTTCGTTGTGGAACATGACGTTCAATTCGCATTGGTTGGTGGCGATTTCTGAGGCTCCGACAACAGCAATCGCTTCGTCGATATGGCGCTTTGTGAAATTCGAAACGCCAATGTTTTTGGTGAGGCCCTCGGCTTTGAGGGAGGCGATTTCCTCCATATATTGCGGCAGGGGCACCTCATCATTCGGAGAGGGCCAGTGGATCAGGAGGAGGTCAACATAGTCCATGCCTAGCCGTTCAAGAGAGGCTTCGGTCGAAGCGCGGACCTGACCTTTGCCTAGGTGGTCAAACCAGACTTTCGTGGTGACAAAGAGCTCCTCGCGCGCAACGGATGTGCCGCGTAGAGCCTGCCCAACTTCGACTTCGTTTTCATAAAAGGCAGCCGTGTCGAAATGGCGATAGCCGACATTCACGGCATGGTCGACGCACGCCAGGCATTCGTCGCCTTTGCGCATAAAGGTGCCATAGCCGAGCGCGGGGACAACGCCGTATGTTGGGATGAGGGTCATGAAGTGCCTCCTTCATTGATGGCCAGAGTGATTTTGCCGATGTGATCGGCTTCAAGGGCTTTATGTGCGGCAGCGGCATCTTCCATTGGGAAGGTGCGATCCATAACAGGGGCGATGCGGCCTGCGTCAAGAAGCGGCCAGACCTGCGCGCGTAGTTGGTCTGCAATTGCCGATTTGGCGGTGATAGATTGCGGACGCAGCGTGGTTCCCGACAAGGTGAGCCGTCGGAGCATGACCTCGCCAAAACCAATCTCGGCCTTTGCACCAGTTTGAAAGGCAATCATCTGCAAGCGGCCTTCGGTTTTCAGGGCCTTGACGTTGCGCTGGATGTAGGCGCCGCCGACGATGTCGAGGATCAGGTCAGCACGGCCGACTTCGCGCATCACCTGCACGAAATCCTCGGTCTTGTAGTTGATGCCACGCTCGGCTCCGAGGGATTCGCATAAGACGGTCTTCTCGTCACTGCCAGCGGTCGCGAAAACGCGCGCGCCGAAACGGCTGGCGAGCTGGATCGCGGTTGAGCCAATGCCTCCGGTGCCGCCATGAACGAGGAAGATCTGACCTGCTTTCAGTCCGCCAGCCATGAACACATTGGACCACACTGTGAAGAAGGTTTCCGGCAGGGCCGCGGCCATTTTGAGAGACATGCCGCGCGGGACCGGCAGGCAGTGTACGGCGGGTGCAGTGGCGTATTCTGCATACCCACCGCCGGGCAGAAGGGCGCACACCGCGTCCCCTTCGCTGAGACAGCTTGCATTGGGGCCAAGCGCGGCGATATGGCCGGAGACCTCGAGCCCCGGGAGATCCGAGGCATCGGCCGGGGCACGGTAAAGACCTTTCCGTTGGTGAATGTCCGGTCCATTGACCCCTGCATAGGCAACGCGGATCAGGACCTCGCCGGGTCCCGGTTTAGGGACTTCACGAGCGCAAAGGTTCAAAACATCGGGGCCGCCAGGTGTGCTGATTTCTATGGCGCGCATGGTATTTGTCATTGGGGTCTTTGTTCTTTAAGTCGGGCGGTTCCACGAGCCTGGAAGGTTGCTGAACCGGGTTTTGTCCGGGGCTTTCACACCCGAAAGGATCGTGTCTTTCAAATCCATGAGTGGCTTGGTGATCGGGTTCTTTTTAAGGCTGGTTTTGGCTTTCTCGATCTGCATTACGTTGTCTATGCGACGGTCAATGAAGTCCATTGTCTCATTCGCAAGCGGGCTTTCGTCGCCAAGCCAATAGAGCACCGACGAGGCCCAGACACCAGAAAGCGTGGCGCGTTTGGTGTACCAGTTCACGTCCGTGGAGGTATCGCCGAGTGTAGACCAGACGTGATCAGCGGTTTCCCAGATCAGCTTGGCGCCCTCCGCCGAGTTCTGCGGCAACGCGAACAGAGCCGAGGCGCGGCGCACGGCTTCGCGGTCGTCCAGCGCTTCGATGCGAA
>JABDPD010000037.1 GCA_013042895.1 Boseongicola sp.
GTTGTATCCGCCGGACAACTTGCCGAAAACCTGGCCTATGTCGATGTTGCTGCAGGTGAAGGCGCCGAATTGGCCTGTGGTGGCGAACGCCTGACCATGGATACGGAAGGGTATTATATGGCCCCGGGAGTCTTCGTAGGGACTCGTAATGACATGCGGATAAATCGCGAAGAAATGTTCGCACCACTGACATCAGTCATCAAGGTCGACAGCTATGACGAGGCGCTCGCCACGGTCAATGACACCAATTTTGGACTGACCTCTGGAATTGTCACCAAAAGTCTTGCCAGAGCGACGCATTTCCGACGGAATGCGAGAACTGGTGTCGTTACAGTGAACCTTCCTACGGCTGGAACCGACTATCATGTGCCATTCGGTGGACGCGGCGACAGCTCGTATGGACCGCGCGAACAGGGAAGATCTGCGGCAGAATTCTACACAACCGTGAAAACCGCCTATATCGCTTCTGGGTCGCCGGAATGACCTACCGGATCGACTGTCTGCAGTATGCCAACTGGTCGGAAAAAGTATTTCGACAGATGCGGGAAGGTGGCGTCGACGCGGTGCATGTGACCATCGCGTACCATGAGACATTTCGCGAGACGGTCCTAAATTTTGAAGCATGGAACCGGTGGTTTGAGCAGTTCCCGAGTCTAATCATGAAAGGACAATGGGCCTCGGACATAGAGAGGGCAAAGATAGAAGGGAAAACCGCCATTTTCTTTGGATTTCAGAATCCTAGCCCTATGGAAGACGACATTGGATTGATCGAGATTCTCCATACTCTGGGTGCGCGCTTTATGCAGCTAACCTATAACAATCAGTCGCTTTTGGCGACTGGATGTTATGAAGCGGAAGACCCCGGTTTGACCCGTATGGGGCGTCAGGTCATCAAGGAAATGAACCGTGTTGGACTTGTTATTGATATGAGCCATTCCGCCGACCGGTCGACGATTGAAGCCGCCGATTTATCGGAACGTCCGATCGCTATCACACACGCAAACCCGTACTTTTGGCAGCCTGCTCTGCGTAACAAACGAGACGAAGTGATCCGGGCTGTGACGCAAAATGGCGGCATGATGGGCTTCTCACTGTATCCTCACCATTTGAAGGGGAAGTCGGATTGTACGCTCGAGAGTTTTTGCGAGATGACCGCAGATGCTTGCGGAAAATTTGGGGTTGAAAACTTTGGGATCGGCTCGGATCTTTGTCAGGACCATCCTGACAGTGTGGTCGAATGGATGCGTGTCGGTCGGTGGTCGAAAGAGATTGACTATGGTGAAGGGTCGGCCAGTGCCCCCGGGTTTCCCCAGATGCCAACGTGGTTCAACGACAATAGGGACTTCAAAAATATCGAAGAAGGTCTGCGCGCAAAGGGATTTAGTCAAAAGGAAGTCGCCGGGTTAATGGGGGACAACTGGTTTCTTTTTTTTCGAGACAATTTCACGCCACAGGCAGCGTCCAGCTAATCGGATCGGAAGGTGTTTGAAGTGGAAGACTTGCAGTTAAAAAAGGTTAACACCCGCGACCCGAATGTGGTGATGCGACTTGAAAGACTGGGATCTTTTCACCAGTCGCGGTTGTCTTTCATGAGGGTACTTCTGCGCCGTTTGAAGGAAGATAACTGGCGTTTTGAACAAGCAAAATTCGAGATCGATAACTCTGGGGTCGGTGTCGCCGTGTATACGGCTCGGGGACCAAAGCGCTGCTATTCTCTGATAGCGTTTGCCAACGACTTGCCGCCGGAGAAACGCTCGGATCGAGTGATCGCAACCGAATGGGATGCGACGTTTACCCTATTTGACGGTGTGCCGAAAGATGCTGATATCAAAAGGCTTTTTGGAAATATCCCGCGTCAAGAGGCAGGGCGGGTCACTGAAAAAGAACTGAGCGTTAGCCGAGCAAATCGCTCGGCGCGGCTTTGGGAATATGTAGTGGACTGCCTGTCAAAAGGCCGTCAGCCCGACGCGCAAAAAGTTCAGGATGTGGGCTATTTGATGCGCACAACTGCGGTTTACGGCTCTGGAAAACTGGGAGCTGCCGACCGGGAATGGACGTGTGATCGCGAAGAGTTTGTCGCTCCATTTCAGATCGAGATGCTTACAGTTTATCTCATTCGTGCGTTTGTCATGGATCTAGTCGAACATATGGCACGCATGAAAGCGCCCAAGACGGCGGTGCCGCTCGACGCTGGCCTTCGACGCCGCTTCGGAATCGGCAACTCAACCGGGCTCGGGATGGCTCCGTTTTTGATCAATCACCCGATCTTGTTGAACAACTGGATTGCAGCGCGTGAAGAGGCATTGGCGCGAGTGCGTTTTGTGCACATTGCAGACAAGGCGACCCAGGTTGCGTTTGGTCGTTTGGTCCGCCGTGCGCAGAAGAATGCCGCACTCTGGACATCTGAACACGAGATCCAGGTGGAGAAAGTTGAGCGCCTTTCCAATGATTTAGAGGCTTTAACCGGTCACATTACGGATGGGTGCCTCAACGGCGAGAAACCATGGAACCGATTATGGAATTGGGCCGAGACAGCGCTTTCAAGCGAAGGTCAGGAACAGTTGGCATCGCTATTAATTGAGCTCTACCCGGAACTTGTTGACGGGTTGGCGGATTGCATGGCAGCCGATGAAGCTCAACATATGCGCATCGATGGGACCATGTCGACTGAGCGTCTGGCAGACATAGTACGCGATATTTACGCTTGGGCGCTTGCGATTGATTGGGAAAGCCCGGGTGCTCAAGCTCGAGTCTGGTACGTTTCAGAAGAGAAGCTCGAGCCGCGACTTGGCGAGCGTGCAGACGAAGATCTTAACGATTATGAACAGCCCCTGGGACCAGGGCGCGATGTCGCTGCTATGATGCAGGCGCTTGAGAAATCGGATGCCGTCACTGTCGGAGCGTTTCTGATGAAGCATCCGGAATATCGGCATTCGGTTCGACGTGCCCAGATAGCGGCTCGGTTCCCATATGCGGAAATTCGCGACAATACGATCGCGGCGGATATGCTGCCCATTGATCTTTTGCGCGCGAAGTTGAGCTATTTTGGAGCAGCACATTTCGACCCTAGGTCGGACCGATGGGTGCGCGTAAATATGTTCCAGAATGCGCCATTTCCACACGAGCTTGACCATATGCCAGCGGACGACTGGACGCTGCCTCAACTTGACGAGACAGGCTCGTGACGGCGGTTTGGTCGCTTAATGAGATTGAGGCCCTTTCGCGCAAAGCCGCGCGTGGCGCAGGCTATGGCTGGGGCTTGGCCGAGGAATCCGGGCAGGCCGTGCGGTGGCTGTTGGCCAGGGGACTGCCGGGCGCGGATGCTTTGCTAACTGCGTGCCAAATGACGGCGGCCAGAGCGCCGGATTCATGCCCGTTAACATATGGTTGCGCTTTGAGCGATGGTACTTCGATCAGCGTCGTTGAGCGCAAAGTGATTGCGCCACTCTTGGTTCTGCCCTTTGTGGCTTGGACCGCAAACCGGCAAGAAAAAGAGCTTTGTTTGCATTGGAGTGGAGCGGCCTTTGCGATCCTGAAGTCGGGAGAGCTGGCTTTTGGCGGTGACGAGCTTCTCCCGGATGTCGCAACGGTGCGCATTGACTTAGAAGTCCCAAGTGGGCTGGTTTCAGCAAAGGTTCGACACCGCGCAGAAGTGAGTTGTGAAACCTTCGTCTCACTCTCCGAGTTCGCTGCAAAAACCTATGCGCCTGCAACGCAGGCAAGCCGCGAAAGCGGCGCAGGGGCGGGCCTTACCGATAACGATTGACGCGGACCGTTAGTCCAGTCGTACTACTTGTCCGGTTTCCAAAGATTTAGCTGCTGCGTCCGCTAATTTCTGCGCCGCCACACCATCATCTATAGACGGATCAGGTGATTTGCCTTCGTTAATAGCAGAGATAAACGCTTCCATTTCAGCGACATACGCATCTGCGTAACGCTCCAGGAAAAAGTGCTTGTTGGGAGCGGTCGTAAAGCCTTCACCGCCAGAGATCTCGACAAGATGCTCGAGCTTATTTGCCGCTCTTAGCATTCCCTTCGCGCCATGAACCTCAATCCGCTGGTCGTAGCCATAGGTCGCGCGACGCGAATTGTTGATTGTGCAAAGCTTGCCTGTCGCTGTTTTCAAGGTGACGACAGCGGTGTCGATGTCGCCCGCCTCACCTATCGCCGGATCAACGAGGCACGACCCTGCCGCGTGTACTTCCACGGGTTCTTCGCCTAGTAAAAAGCGGGCCATATCAAGGTCATGGATCATCATGTCACGGAACAATCCGCCTGACTGTTCAATGTAGGAAACCGGGGGCGGTGAGGGGTCGCGCGAAGTAATCACGACAATCTCGGTCTCGCCAATCGCGCCGGCCGCAAGCTGTGCTTGAAGGTGGGCAAAATTCGGATCAAACCTACGGTTAAAGGCCGTGAAGAAGCCAACACCGGCTGCTCGGACGACGGCGCGACATTCGGCTGCGCGCGTTGATGACAAGTCAATTGGCTTTTCGCAAAAGATCGCCTTTCCAGCGGAGGCGAGTGCGTGAATTTGGTCGTAATGCAGCGCTGTGGGTGTCGCGACAATCACGGCGTCGATGTCGCTTGCCGAGATAATTTCCTCGGCAGACCGCACCTCGGCGCCACTGCTATCCGCAAGCGCATTTGCGGCTGCAGGAACCGCGTCGGCGACCGCTGTGAGTCGCGCCGATGTGATGCGAGAAAGACTGAGTGCATGGACTTGCCCAATGCGTCCACATCCCAAAAGGCCAATAGAAATCATAGCGTTAACCTTTCTTAATCTGCGGCGAGACCGCGAAGAACTCTTCGAGCTGCAGTTTGAACATCAGGCTCGACGTTTTTCAGTATCTGTACACGGTCAAAAACGTCCGGTGAGGATGAAAGCGTGTTTCGTAGCGAAGTTCCGAAGGCCATACGAAGCTCCGTTCCGATGTTAAACTTGCAAATCTTGGAGCTCTGCGCGAGGCGTTTACGTTGATTAACGGGCACTCCGGAACCGCCGTGAATGACCAATGGAACTTCCGTCACGGCCTCAATCGCACGAATGCGGTCCTCGTCCAGACCACCTTCTTTGTTTTGCTGCAAGTGTACGTTGCCAACGGAAATCGCCATCGCGTCGACACCGGTTTCCTGCGCAAACTGAGAGGCCTCATCCGGATCTGTGCCCAGCGAGTTTTCACCGTCGCTATAGCCAACAAAACCAATCTCACCTTCACACGAAATTCCGGCGGCATGTGCCATTTCGGCGATCTTCGCGGTTTTTTCGATGTTCTCGGCAAGCGGTTTACGAGAGCCGTCGAACATCAGGGACGTGAAACCCGACTCCAAAGCCTCCTTACACTCGTCAAATGTATACCCGTGATCAAGATGCGCGACGACGGGAATGGAAACACGCGCGGCCAAATGGCGAAACATCTTGCCCAATACGGGCAGGGGCGTATGAGCGCGGCAGGACGGTCCGGCCTGCAATATGACTGGCAAGCCTTCCGCCTCGGCGGCGTCCACATAAGCGCGCATGTCTTCCCAGCCGAGCGTCACTAAGCCGCCGACCGCATAGTTGTTTTTCAGCGCCGGCTGAAGCACTTCGGCAAGCGTTGCGAGCGTCATTTGAACTTAGCCACCATGTCCAAAATTCCCGGAATGGTGTGAAGTTGTTCTTTGTGGGTGTCCTGAAAATACTGCACCAATGAGCGTTGGCTGAGGCCACCGAGAATGGTGAAGTAATACATCTCATATCCCGGCAAGACGCAGCAGGGGTGGTAGCCTTTGTCGATACAGATCGTTGAGCCATCAACAATATGGTACGCGTCGCCGGGCTCATTGTCTTCGCGTTGAAGCATCTGCAACCCCGAACCGTAATTCGGTTTGAACCGGAAGTTATAAGTTTCGTCGTGACGAGTTTCGTCAGGAAGCCGATCTGTGTCGTGCTTGTGACTTGGAAAGCCAGACCATCCGCCCGCACCAACTGTGAACAGTTCAGAAACCAGCAGTCGTCCAACGCGGTCTTTCTGTTTCTGACCCAGTATATGTTTGATTTTACGATGTGTTTTTGTGTCGTCCGATCCGTATTGCACTAGGTCGATTTCATTTGAGCGCACCGCGAAGGGTTCCAAAACCCGATCGAATTTCGCGCCTGCAATGAAAATCTCAGCACTATCTGAAAGGCACGTGAAGGTGGCTTCCATGCCGGTCGGAACATAGACGCCCTCAGGCTCGCCATCCCACACATCGACGCCGCGCCCCCCGAGTTCATGGGCTTCGAATCCCGCGACGCTAACGTTGATTAACCCCGTAGCGGGCGCGATGCAGGTTTCATATCCTGGGACAGAATAACCAAATGACTCGCCCTTCTTCAGCTTCACGATGTTGAAGTAGTTGAGCGGTACTAGCGCGTCATCCACATCCACAATCGGGGTGTTTTGGTTGTCAAACGGTGCGATGTGCATGACGTTGTGTCCTTCTCAGATGGGCTTGGGTGTAGAGGCGCCGGGATGCGAGGCCAGAAATGCCTCAAGGTCTGGTTCGGTTGGCATGGCGGGGGCGCAGCCGGGTTTTGCAACAACGATCGCTGCACAGGCCGAGCCACGCATGACCGCATCGTGCATCTTATGGCCTGCCGCGAGCGAGGCAATGAAACCGGCCATGAAGCTGTCGCCTGCGCCCGTGGGCTTCAAGGCTTCGACCGGGTAAATTCCGCTTTGCGTTTCGGTCCCGTCAACAAAGGTTACTGCGCCCAGGTGGCCCATTTTATAGATCACAATCGAGGCCGTTGAATTGGCCAGTTCCCGTGCTTTGGCGAGACCTTTCTCGATGCCGCCTGCCATGAACCCGAACTCTTCGTCGTTGGCCACAATGACGTCCGCCAAAGCGCCCGCCTTGGACAGCACTTCTTCCGCGACCTGTGGCGACGGCCAGCTGTAGGGGCGGTAGTCCACGTCAAAAATCACGGGCAGACCAGCTTCCTTGGCAAGCTCAAAAGCGCGGAAGGCGGCTGTACGGGATGGCTCGGCCGCGAAAACAGTTCCCGCCGTTATCAGAGCGCCAAACTGCGTGTAATCAACGGCTTCCACGTCTTCAACGCTCATCTGAAAATCCGCAGCGCCGTTTCTATATATGACCGAGTTGTGGTTCTCGACCCGCGTTTCATAGACAGCGAGCGAGTTGCGAAACTCTCCTGCGATTGGATGCACATGTGTCGCGTCCACACCGTAGTGCTTCAATTGATTGATACAGTAGCGCCCGATCGCATCGTCGGACACACGGGTCACGAGGGCTGCTTTTGATCCAAATTTGACCAAACCCGCCGCGATATTTGCCGACGAACCGCCCATGGCAACCATCATTGATGTCGCGTCTTCAATCCCCACACCAGCCGGTTCCGGAGAAAAATCAATGCCGACACGGCCAAC
>JABDPD010000039.1 GCA_013042895.1 Boseongicola sp.
GTTGTATACGATCGCGATCTACACAGGCACGGGTATTCAAAAACCGGATTACCTTGCTACGGTTGATGCCGATCCCGAGAGCCCCACTTATTCTCAAGTGATCCACCGCCTTGAGATGCCGGGGATTGGGGACGAGTTGCACCACATGGGGTGGAATGCGTGTTCATCCTGTCACGACGATAGCTCTATGTCGCGGAAGTACCTGCTGGTCCCTGGAGTGCGTTCGAACAATATCCATGTCGTCGATACGGCGACGGATCCACGTGCGCCGCGGCTGCACAAGGTGATCGAGGGCGCCGAGATCAAATCCAAAGCGGATTTGTCCGGACCGCATACTGTGCATTGTCTGGGCTCAGAGATCATCATTTCCTTCCTGGGGGACGCAAAGGGCGAGGCGCCTGGCGGGTACCTGCATATGGATAAGGACTTTGAGATTATCGGGCGCTGGGAAAACTCGATGGGAGATATCCCGTTCGGGTATGACTTCTGGTACCAGCCGCGCCACAACGTCATGGTTTCCTCGGAATGGGCGGCGCCGAATACATTCATGCCCGGGTTTGATCTCGAAGAAGTTGGGCATCTGAAATACGGGCGACGCTTGCACATCTGGGATTTTGAAAGGCGCGAGCCGGTTGAGACAATGTATCTCGGCGAAGATGGCTTGATCCCTTTGGAAGTGAAATTCCACCATGATCCCGATAGCACGCACGGGTTTTGCGGCGCGGCGCTCAGCGCCAATGTCATCCACTTTTGGAAGTCCGATGAGGGCAAGTGGAAATGGGAAAAAATCATAGACGTCGAGAATGAGCCGCACCCAGAGTGGCCCATTCCTATCCCCGGCGTGATGTCTGCGATCCTTGTGTCCATGGATGACAAATATCTCTATCTGAACAACTGGTTGCATGGGGATATGAGGCAGTACGACATTACCGATCCGCACAACCCCAAGCTCACGGGGCAGGTGTGGATGGGCGGATTGTTGAACAAGGCACCCGAAGTGAATGGTGTGCCGGTTGCGGGCGGGCCGCAGATGTTCCAGCTGTCACTTGACGGTAAGCGTCTTTATGTGACGACCTCGCTCTTTTCGACGTGGGACAATCAGTTTTACCCGGACATTCGCACACAAGGTGGTGTCATGGTCATGATCGACTGTGACGTGGAGAATGGTGGCATGAAAATCAACGAGGACTTCATGGTCGACTTCGGCAAAGAGCCGAATGGCCCGAGCCGGTGTCATGAAACCCGTTATCCGGGCGGTGATTGCACGAGCGATATCTGGTTGTGATCGAGACCTGCATCATAACGATCGCTAACCGCGACGGCGCTAAGTTCGAGGTTGACGCGCGCCGTCCACTGCTCGACTCGCTTCGCGAGCAAGGTGTTGATCTACCTTATGGGTGCAAGTACGGCGGCTGCATAACGTGTGCCGCCAAGCTGACCGAAGGTGGCGTTGATCAGCGTCGTCAGGTGGCGTTGAACAACCGTCAGATTGCGGATGGGTATGTGGTGCTTTGCGTCGCGCGACCGACGTCTGATTGCACGATTGAGATCGGTGTCGAGAGCCATGACAGGCTTTACCGCAACCCGTTTCTAGACCCGCTGGAGCCGCACGAACTAAAGGCGGATATCGCCACGCCAAAGGAGATCTGAGCCATGCCCGCCGCCGCATTGGATGACTTGTATGACTACGACTCCAAATATCTAGCCGATATTCTGAAATCGGTAAAAACTATCGCTATGGTTGGGGCAAGTGCCGATAAAACCAAGTTCAGCTATGGTGTATTACGTGTTTTGCACGAAACCGGCTATGACATGATCCCAGTGAACCCAAATCCGAATCTTCACGAAATCCGTGGCATTAGGGTGTATCATTCGCTGGAAGAGATCGACCGGCCCGTAGACATGGTCGAAGTGTTCCGTCCTAGGGAAGAATTCTACGGGATCGCTGAACAGGCGATTGCGATCGGGGCTAAGGTGCTTTGGGGGCAGATCGGAGTCTATGACGATCAGGCGGCCGAACTGGCTGAAGCGGCGGGACTGAAGGTTGTGATGAACCGATGTCCGAAGATCGAGTTGTTCCGGCCGTTTTGGAAACCCCGGCTTGATTTGAAGATTTGACAGGTGCAATCAGTACGGGGCTTGTTCGTTTGAAACGACGCCTATGTTTATCGCGAAAGGGAGCCGCGAGATGAACGATATGACCCAGAGCGATGAAGCGATCCTTCTGCGCAATGACGATGATGGCGTGACTGTTTTGACCCTGAACGCGCCGAAATCGATCAATGCGTTATCAGAGAAGATGTTGGCCGCGCTTTCGGCGGCCTTTGATGAGATTGCCGAGGACCGTTCGGTTAAGGCCGTTGTGCTGCGGACCGCGGGCAACCACTTTTGTGCAGGGCATAATCTCAAGGAAATGACCGCACGTCGTCAGGATGCAGATGGCGGATTTCAGTATTTTCAGGATTTGTTTCAGACCTGTTCCGAGATGATGCTGCGGATCGTACGTTTGCCTCAGCCGGTAATCGCGGAAGTGAAAGGCATTGCGACTGCCGCTGGATGTCAGCTTGTCGCGGCGTGTGATTTGGCGGTGGCCTCAGAAGAGACGCGCTTTGCGACATCGGGAGTGAATATCGGGTTGTTCTGCTCGACACCGATGGTTGCGCTCAGCCGCAATGTGCCGCGCAAGCAAGCGATGGAGATGCTATTGTTGGGTGAGTTCATGCCTGCCTCGCGTGTCGTCGAGTTTGGATTGATCAACCGTTGTGTACCGCGCGATGCCCTTGAGACCACAACAATGGAGATGGCGCGTATCATTGCCGACAAGCCACCGGCGGCGATCAAAATCGGGAAGCGCGCATTTTACGAACAGGCCGAGATGCCGTTGGAAGAAGCCTACGCTTTCGCAGGGCGTGTGATGGCTGAGAATATGATGGGTCAGGACGCCGAAGCTGGGATCGGTGCGTTTACGCGCAAAGAACCGATGCCCAAATGGACCGGCGAATGATCTACGACGGACCTGAAATGGACAAGTGCGCGGCCAATCATACGCCGTTGTCTCCGGTTTCGGTTCTGAAGCGAGTTGAGCGGGTTCATCCCGAGTTGCCGGCTCAAATCCACGGTTCGATCTGTCGAAATTGGGGTGAAGTTGCGGAGCGTTGCAAGCGGCTTGCTTCTGCGCTTAAGGCGCGGGGGGTTGGCAAGGGTGATACGGTCGCCTTGATCGCGCCGAATATCCCGGAAGCCCTCGAATGCGCGCTGGCTTTGCCCTTGTTGGGGGCGGTTTTGAACGCCAACAACGTCCGGCTTGATGCGGGAACGATTGCCTACATCCTTGACCATGGTGAGGCCAAAGTCTTGTTGGTGGACACCGAATTTTCGCAGATGGCGGCAGAGGCTGTCCGGCAAACGGGGCGAGATTTGCTCATCGTCGATATTGAAGATCCCGAGGGGCCGGGAGGCGCTCGAATTGGGGCTTTGACCTATGATGAACTGCTTGCAGAGGGCGATCCGAACTTTGCTTATGCACTGCCGGACGACGAGTGGGATGCTTTGGCACTCAATTATACGTCAGGCACCACAGGTCGGCCAAAGGGAGTGGTGTACTCTCATCGGGGTGCCTGGACAAATGCGGTGAACAACACCGTTACTTGGGAGATGCCGCATTTCCCGGTCTACCTTTGGACATTGCCATTGTTCCACTGCAATGGCTGGTGTTTTCCGTGGACGGTCACGATGTTGGCGGGGTGCCATGTGTTCCTTCGGGCACCACGGGCGGATGCGATTTACGCGGCTTTCGCGGATCACGGAGTGACGCACTTGTGCGGTGCGCCGATCATTATGTCGATGATTTCAGGCGCGATACCCGAGGACCGGCGGGATTTTTCGCAAGATATCAAGATGATGACAGCGGCGGCCCCGCCTCCCGCTTCGGTCATCGCGGGCATGGAAGCGATGGGGATTTCGGTCACGCATGTCTACGGTCTGACAGAAGTCTACGGGCCCGCCGTTGTCTGCGCCAAGAAGCCGGGATGGCAGGACTTGCCTGTTGATGAACAGGCCGCTTTGAATGCGCGGCAGGGCGTGGCCTATGAGCTTGAAGAAGATGTTCTGGTGCTGAGCCCGGAGACCGGACAGCCTGTGCCTTGGGATGGAAAGACTTTGGGAGAGATCGTCTTCAGGGGCAATATCGTGATGAAGGGGTACTTCAAGCAACCCGAAGAGACCGCGAAGGCCTTCAAGGACGGATGGTTCTGGTCGGGTGATATCGCTGTGCAACACCCTGATGGATATGTGGAAATTCGCGATCGTGCCAAGGACATCATTATCTCTGGCGGTGAGAATATCTCGTCCATTGAGGTCGAGAACGCACTTTATACGCATACTGACGTTGCTCTTGCTGCGGTTGTTGCCATGCCGGACGAAAAATGGGGTGAGGTGCCTTGCGCTTTCGTTGAGCTGGCCGCAGGAGCGACGGTGACGGAGGACGTGCTTCTTGCGCACGCCAGATCAAAGTTGGCCGGGTTTCAGAAACCCAAGAAGGTCGTTTTCATGGAGCTACCCAAGACGACGACCGGAAAAATCCGCAAGAATGAACTGCGGGATCTTGTCCGCGGTGAACACTGACCAAACGGTCCATCAACCCTTATTGAGATAGTCCCAAGAATGAACGAGACCCCTTCATTTGCCAAGTACAGTTTTGGTACTCAGGTTCGCAAATCCCCGTTTTCGGATGCCGCACTTCGCTGGGGTGCGCAGGGGTTTTCCGTTTACAATCATATGTATATCCCGCGCGATTTCGGGAACCCTGTTCAGAACTTCTGGAACCTTGTGAACGAAGCCATCCTTTGTGATGTTTCGGTTGAACGACAGGTTGAGATCACCGGCCCGGATGCGGCGCGTTTTGTTCAATACCTTTGCTGCCGTGATCTTTCAAAGATGAAGGTCGGTCAGTGCAAATACGTGCTAATAACCGACCAGGATGGCGGAATTATTAACGATCCGATTCTGCTGAAGCTCGGCGAGTTCCATTTCTGGCTTTCGATTGCTGACAGTGATGTTCTGCTCTGGGCGAAAGGCGTGGCCGTAGGGGCTGGCATGGATGTGCGGATCAGCGAGCCTGATGTCTCGCCGCTTCAGCTTCAAGGCCCCAAATCGCGCGATATTCTAAGGGCGGCGTTTGGAGAGGCTCCAACAGAGCTCAAATACTACTGGTTCATGGAGTATGACTGGAACGGTGTGCCGCTGGTGATATCGCGTACGGGGTGGTCGAGCGAGTTGGGGTACGAAATCTTCCTGCGGGACGCCTCGTATGGTGATCAGCTCTGGGAGCATCTGATGGCGGTCGGAACGCGGCTGGGCTTGAAGCCCGGGCATACCTCGTCGATCCGGCGCATTGAAGCGGGGATGCTGTCGTATCACGCGGATATGACGCTGGCGAATAACCCCTATGAACTTGGTATGGACCGGCTCGTTGATTTGGAGATGGAGGCCGATTTTCTCAGCAAACCAGCGCTTTTGCGGATCAAGAACGAGGGGGTGCGGCAGAAGCTGGTAGGCTTGGAAATCCAAGGAGCGCCGCTTCCGACTCCTAACAATACGTTCTGGTGCGTTAAGCAAGGCGACGCGTCGGTCGGCTATGTAACGTCCGCTGTGTACTCGCCGCGACTTCAGAAAAACATCGCGTTGGCAATGATTGACACGTCTGGGACGCAGATGGGGACCAACCTTGAGATTGAGACGGAAGACGACACAAGACGATGTGTTGTAGTGCAGATGCCGTTCCATGACCCCAAGAAGGTGCTTGCCGCAAAAAGCTAAGTCAGAAGCGGTCGGCGTGACAACGTGTCGAAAGACCCTAATCCACGCACATAATCTCTGCACTGGCGTTGTCTAGTAGTAAGACCTTAGCCTTCCAAGCAATGTGGTTGAGTAACACGAGGTTGCTAAGTGTATCATTTCATTTAAGTTTGTCTTGCATAGTGTCGCATCCTGTAGCACCGAGTTGAGAGGCTTGGGTCTCTGAGTCGGGAAGCGATCCAAGACCTAGTATTAACGGCGCGACGTGGGTGGGCAGACAAAACGCGTGCTCATTGGAAGACATCCCGTCATCTAAGCAGAGGCAGCTCGAAAGACTGCCCTTGGATTTGCTTTGGACTGGGGCAGGGGAGCCGGCAAGAAGATCCAGATTGGCGCCCCAACACTTCAAGCCGCAATGGAGTCCTATCTCGCCGCCCAAAGTTACGGTCTGAAGTCCACAAAGACGGGGCGCGAAGTCAGTTCGACAAGCATTTGAAGGACTGGCTGGGATTGCCTCTTGATGAGATTACAAAGTCCACGGTTGTGGAGCGCTATGCCTCGCTTGCTGAGACACCGTCCACCGCCAACCACCTGTTGAAGTACTTTCGGACTAAGGTTGCATCCCCTAAAATCTAATGTCACCTCACCCGCTTGCCTTCTTACGCGGAAATTTTCTTCCCTGTATTGAAGCAATAAACCCGGATGGAAGTTATTCGAAGTTGGTCATTAGATTTCTCTCAAAGAAACAGACGGTTGTTCTATCGAACTCCAACGGCAAAAGAATAATTCCCTTCCCCCCGAGCTGAAGTATGCCGCTAATGTTCTCGAGAGCGGGATGAAAATGCGATTGGCCATGGCCAACAGAATGTTCAGACAGGACTAAGTACCGCATCTGGCGAAGAAGCGGGTTCCGAAGACGGTCGGCTTTGTCCGCAAGGCAGTCATTGGTGCGCAGCGCGGCTTCGATCCCAAAATAGGCGTGTTACCTTCCAATTTGAGGACACTGATAGTAACTCTCTTCGAACGCCTCCATTCGGAATTTTGCCATGCTCTTTGACGAAATTGTAAATCTAGATAAGCATCCAATTTCCCAAGCTGACTACAGCGCCGAGTGTCGCTTGACGCTTGATAGCGAGGGGGTATTGGTGCTCGAGGACTTCATAGTTCCCGAAGCCCTGAAACTGATGCAAGCTGAAGGCGCCGCTGCGCTGGACAGCGCCTTTTTCTGCGGCCAAAGTCACTCGGTCTATCTCACACCGGACAATCCGGCATATCCTGAAGATCATCCTGCAAACCGCAAAGTTCTATCATCCAAAGGGTGCATTTGCGATGATGTAATCGGCGCAACGTCACCTCTGCGTGTTCTCTATGATGATCCGAACTTCCGTAGTTTCGTGACCGAGACGACTGGCCAGGCAGAGCTGCACCCCTACGCTGATACGCTGTCATCGATCAATGTACATTACGCTAACCGCGGCCAAGAGCTGGGCTGGCACTTTGATAATTCGAGCTTCGCGATAACTTTGCTTATCCAGAAACCCGATTCAGGCAGCCGGTTCGAATTCGTTAAGGGATTGCGGGACGCGGATGCTGGTGAAATGAACTATGATGGTGTGGATGCAGTGCTTCGTGGAGACATACAGCCAAAGGTTCTGTCCATGGAGCCGGGAACTCTGGTTCTATTTCGTGGGCGAAACTCAATCCATCGGGTCACTCCCAACGAGAGCGATAGGATGCGGATGCTCGCCGTTCTGGCCTATAACGCTGAACCCGGCGTGAAACTATCCGAAAGTGCCAGAATGACGTTCTATGGCCGCTTGAGTTAACTAAAATAGATCAGCTGCGTTAGAACGATTTGTGTCGGTACGCTCTTTCCACGACAAATGGGAGTTACAGCTTCGTCCCGCTTAGCGGTCGTTCAGGCAGGTCGCAGATAATGACCGTTTTGAGCCGAGAGTGTCTAGTGCTGCAACTTCAAAAACGGCCGCATCGGGTGGGAAGCTGACTTTCGCTGCTGGTGCCTCAACATCCAGTGGGCGAACGATAGGAGATATTTGCATCGAGTGCGGAAGCTTTGCCTAAGGGACAAAGGCGAGTCAGAGGCTTTTCGTGCCTATGTTCAACTAGTTCTGTAGTATGCTCCATGTGTTGGTTCCGGTGACCGTGAGGCCTGCTCGCTCATTCGCAGCCAAGCGTTGGTTCAGCAAGAGATTGAGGTCATCACCGACTCTGGCATCATGAATATGATAAAGGTGACCGCTGGCGTCTACGTCTGGTAGCATGCTGACGTCAATTACTTCGACCCCATCCAAAGATGAAACATCGTTACCCGCCTGTCCGAGTCTCTGGTAACCATGGAGTTGAGCCGAAACGGCTAGTGGCCGGTCTTCGTCTGACACGTAGATCGTGAATCCCTCAGCAATTCGGGAAATGCGCGGCCACAGCCGTACGAAAATTTCAAAATCCATATCCGGCGCCAGCAACACGACATGCCCCACGCGTTCTTCCGGATAGCGAGAGGCGATCTCGGCCAATGCCAAAACAACGCCTCGCCCGCCCAAACTGTGCCCAATGACATC